>JAEZYO010000566.1 GCA_023419055.1 Pseudomonadota bacterium
GTCCACACCGTCGAGCACCAGCAGGCCGAGCACGAGAGCCGCCAAAATCCAACCCGGGGCTCGGTGCAAGACCAGGGCGAGGAGCAGCGCGAGCAGCAGACGCAGCAGCGTGAGCGCGTTGGGAACGCCGAACCCGCTCCGCGCCGTGAAGCGGCCCCGCGCGTGCACCAGCAACGCGGCGAACGAGCCCGCCGCGACGACGGCGAGCGGCCACGGTCTCCCCGCGAACGCCGCGACGGCCGAGCCGCCGAGCAGCGAGATCGCATTCGCGCGGCTCCAGGTCTCGAGCCTGAGCGGACCATCGAACGTCATCCGGGAGCCCGAGCATGGTGGGCCGAATTCATGATATGAGCAAGCGGTGCGAGAGCTCCTCCGATCGCGAGACAGGCGCTGATGCAGGCGCGCGCCTTCTGGGTCGTGGAGCCGGGCCGCGGCGAGATCCGGGCGCTCGAGCTCGCTCGGCCGCGCCGGGATGAAGTGTTGGTGCGCACCTCCTTCAGCGCCGTCAGCCGTGGCACGGAAGCGCTCGTGTTCACGGGTCACGTCCCACCGAGCGAGTTCGAGCGGATGCGATGTCCGCACCAGGACGGCAGCTTTTCGGGTGCCGTGAAGTACGGCTACTCGAACGTCGGGCGCGTGCTCGAGGGCCCACCCGAGCTCGAGGGCAAAGACGTCTTCTGCTTGTTCCCGCATCAAACGGCCTACGTCGTCGCTGCGTCGCAGGTCGTCCCGTTGCCCGCGGGCGTCTCGCCGTCGCGAGCGGTGCTGGCGGCCAATGTGGAGACCGCTCTGAACGCGACCTGGGACGCGCGGCCCCTCGCCGGCGATCGCGTCGGCGTCGTCGGCGCCGGCGTGGTGGGCGCGCTCGTGGCGTACCTCTGCGCCAAGATCCCGGGCACGCACGTGACCTTGATCGACGTCCGCCCGGAACGAGCAGAGCTCGCACGGGCTCTCGGGGTGAGGTTCTCGACCCCGGACGCGGCCTCGGGCGAGCGCGATTTGGTGTTCCACGCGAGCGGCAACCCGGCGGGTCTCCGCACCGCGCTCTCGCTCGCCAGCCGTGACTCGAGCGTGCTCGAGCTTTCCTGGTTCGGCGATCGCGACGTGACGTTGCCGCTCGGTGAGGCGTTCCACGTTCGGCGCCTGTCCCTGCGTTCGTCACAGGTCGGGACGGTGAGCCCGAACGCTCGAGCCCGCTACGACCACCGGGCGCGGCTCGCGCTCGCGCTCGAACTCTGCGCAGATCCCGCGCTCGACTCGCTCTTCACTGGCGAGAGTGATTTCGACGAGCTGCCCCTCTTGATGCTGGAGCTCGCGAACGGCTCGCGCGCTCCGCTGTGCCACCGCTTGCGCTACCCGTCCTGAGGAGACCGAGACCATGTTCAGTGTCAGCGTTCGAGGTCACGTGATGATCGCCCACAGCTTCCGCGGCGAGCTGTTCGGGCCCGCTCAACGGCTGCACGGCGCAACCTACGTGGTCGACGTGGAGTTCCGGTGTGAAGAGCTAGGTCCGGAAGGAGTGGTGGTGGACATCGGGCGCGCGACGACGACGCTCGGGTCGCTCCTCGACGAGCTGAATTTCAAGAACCTCGACGACGATCCGGCTTTCACCGGCAAAAATACGACGACCGAGTTCCTCGCCGGCGTCCTCTTCCAGAGGATGGTTCTCCGACTCCGCTCCGGAGAGCTCGGGCCCGGCTCCGAGCGCATCGTCTCCATGAAGGTGACACTCCACGAATCGCACGTGGCGTGGGCCGCCTTCGAAGGGCTCGTGCCTCGATCGAGTAAGTGACTTCGTCGCGCCGAGATCGAGTTCGTGCGCAGGCCGGCGGCTGGAGACGGTTGGCTTTCAGCCTGGCGTTGCTGGTCGCGACCCTTGCGTGGCTCGACCCGGAGCGCCTCTGGAACCAATTCGCTCGGGCCGAGCCGATCTGGATCGCCGTCGGCCTTTGCTCCGCGTCGCTCTGTTTTCCGCTGCTCGCTGCCCGCTGGGCCTTCATTTCGACTCGAGCCGGCGCGCCGCTCGCGTTCGGGAGAGCGATCCGCGAGTACTACGTCTCGACGCTGCTAAACCAACTCCTCCCGCTCGGGGTAGCGGGAGACGCCTGGCGGGCCAAGCAGCGGCTCGACGCGGAGCGCTCGGCGGGCCCTCGCCGAGCCGCGCTGGGCGCGCTGGTCGCCGATCGCGTGTCGGGGCAGTTCGTGCTGTGGGCGTGGGTGCTCAGCGCGCTCCCGGCGTTCCGTCAGAGCCTCCCGCGGGCGCACGTCTCCCACCTGGCGCTCGCGCTCGTCCTCGCCTTGGGGGTCGCCGTCGCGCTTTCTCGCTTCGAGCGCGTGCGCGAGTGGCTGCGCGCCGGAGCCGCCGTCCTTTTCGCTCCGCGCAGCGCCGTGGTGCACCTCCCGCTCTCCGCAGCGCTGATCGCCCTACATGTCGCGACATTTTGGGCGGCCGCGCGCGCGCTCGGCCTCGAGCTCGACCTCGGGACCGCGTGTCACATCGTGCCGCTCGTCTTGTGCGCAGGAAGCTTGCCGGCGTTCTTCGCCGGTTGGGGCGTCCGAGAGCTCGCCGCCGCCGGGCTCTACCACCTGAGTGGGAGGAGCTCCGGCGACGGCGCGACCGCCTCGCTGCTGTTCGGTCTATTGAGCCTCGCCGCGAGCGCCCCGGGGATTTTTCTGCACGATCGCCGGGACCGCGAGCAGCCCTAACGCGATGAGCGCCGGCGCGGAACTTTGCCGCCTGCTCGGCGCGCTTCGGACAGGCCGATCGCGACAGCTTGCTTGCGGCTCCGCACCTTCTTCTTGGAGCGACCCGAGCGGAGCTCGCCGCGCTTCATCTCGTGCATGGAGGACTTGACCTTCTTGCTCGCGGTGCTCCCGTAGCGCTTGCTGCCGCGCTTCTTACGCGCGGGCGCCTTGCGCGAGGAGGCCTTGCGCGCCGTCGTCTTGCGGCGAGCAGGAGCGCGCTTGGTCGCGCGCTTGCGCGTCGCGCCCGAGGAGGCTCCGCGCTTCTTGGTCGTGCGTTTGCGGGTCGTTGCCATGCGGGCCCTCTAGCAACTCGCATACCGCAGTGTTCGCGAGTTCTGCGCCGGTTTCGTCGCGCGCAAGGACTTTGCGCCGGCTCTGCCGATGAAATCGTGCCGGCAGCAAACGCCAACCGCGCTCTCGGGGAGATGCTCGCGAGCCGCGGCGGCGGTGAGGCAGTTGTCGACAGCGCGGCCACTTGGCCTGTGACCACTTGGTCCGAACGCCACGCAAGTCGGCGAAGCTACGTCGGCTCGCGGATTCTCGCCCGTACGAGCGCGCTGGCGGCCACCCACACCGACTGGTGACGGACAGCGCGCCGTCGCGATCTTTTGGCCCGAAACAGCGGACAGTGCGCTGGCTCGCTGCCTGCAATCGGCGTCATCTTCGATGAAGGCTCGAAGAAAGCCGCAAAACCTGGCGTCGCACCGGCGCGCTCTCGATCGCAGGTTCGGGCCCCTCGCCGCGCGCCTCTGGGAGTTCGCCGAGCCTCACCTCGACACTGCCGGGCAATCGTTCGAGGTTCAACGAGTCTTCGCACTCGCGGTTGCCGCGTGGAACCTCCCGTTCCTCGACCCCGCCCAGAGGACTGAAATCGTGCGCGACGTACCCTCCAGGGACTCGCTCGTGCTCTTCGACCTCTACGTGCGCCGCTTGAAAGAGTACCCGGACGACCCACGCATGATCCTCGAGCACGATCTCATCGAGGTCGGGGCCGGCACCTTCTCTCCCCTCCTCAGGTGGGCCGAAGGTGTGTTCACCGTCCCGCGTCGCTAGCGTCGCTCGCGCGCCTGCGGGAACTGCCCCCATGCTCATGGGATGGCGACGCATCGGTCCGCTTGATACCCGAGGGGGGCAAAGCTTCCATCCCGGCTTCGTCACGAGGCGCGCGGACGCGAAGCGGTCGGGGCAAGACCACGGTCAGGGTCGTTCCCTGACCGTTGCTCCCCAGGACGAGCTCCCCTGCGAGGTTTTGCACCCGAGCTTGGACGTTGTGTAACCCGCCGCGGCTTTCCTGAATTCGCTCCGACAAGAGGCCCAAACCGTCGTCGGAGACGGAGAGCGAGAGCCGTCGGTCGACGCCGAGCTCTACCCGGATGGCCCGAGCGCTGGCGTGGGTGACGGCGTTCTTGGTGAGTTCACAGGCGATCGGGAAGACTTCGTCGCAAAAATGCTCGACCTCGTCCCGCTCGAGCTCACCGCGTCGGACGAAGCTGAAGGAGAGCCCGCCGGCGAGCTCTCGACAGCGCTCCTCGAGAGCCTGCACGGCCTCCGGAAAGCTCGAGTGGCTGGCGCGTAGCGCCGTGACCACGTCACGCAGATCGGCGAGCGTCCGCTTCAAGCGCTGCTCGAACGAAGAGAGCTCCGCGGCGACGTCGGAGCTCGATGAGCTCGCGAGCTCCCGCACCTTCCAGATCAACGCGGTAAGGTCGGTGGCCACGCTGTCGTGGAGATCGCGCGAGATGCGATCTCGCTCCTCTTTGACTCGCAGCTCGGCGAGCGCGAGCCTGAGGCTCGCCTCGCGACGCCGGCTCTGCTCGAGGTCCGTGTGGACACGACCGAGCGCCAAGTAGACGATGAACCCGAGCAGGCCCGCCAAGAGCGCGAGCAGCGCCGACGCCGGGTTTCCAGACAGCTCGAAGGCAAGCGCGAGCCCGAGCGGTCCGAGCGAGCTCGCGATACCGTTCCGGATCGAGAGCCCCGCCGCCGAGATCATGAGGACGTGGATCAGGTGGAACAACCAGATGAAGCTGACCGCGCTCTTCGACGCGAAGATCAGCACCATCACCGCCCACGTGGTCCCGAGGCTCTCGACGAAATCGAGCACGCGGTACCAGCGCGAGCGCGGCCCCGCGACGTGGTAGGCCGCGGTGGCGGCCAGCATGACGACGACGAAAACCCCGACCGAGAGCGCCGCCTCCCGAAAGCCGAACCCGAGCACCCGCGAGACGGCGGGCAACGGCGCGCTCGCGACGAAGAGGACGCCGGCGAGCACCATCGGGAATACCTGACGGAACTCTCGAACAGCGCCGTGAATCGCGTAGTCGTGCTCGGGCTCCAGCGTCGCGCCTGCGCGCGGAGTCGACATCAGCTGCTCCTCGGTGAGACCAGCGCCGACTCGTAGGCGACCCGTACGGCTTCGGCTTTGCTGCTGACTCCGAGCTTTTCGTACAGGCTCTTCACGTAGGTTTGAACGGTCCCCTCGGCTATTCCGAGCACGCGCGCCACTTCACGGTACGAGGCGCCGGAGCAGAGCAGGTCGAGCACCTGCTTTTCGCGCTGCGTCAGGCGCAGCGCTCCGTTCAGGGGCTTGCGCCCGTGGAAGCGGCGCACGACTCTGCCGCCCACGGCGGGGCTGAGCGGCGCCCCCCCGGCGGCGGCGAGTTGGATGGCGCCCTCGATCTCGGCGAGGGTGACGTCCTTCAAGAGGTAGCCCACCGCGCCTGCCGCGAGCGCGCCGAAGAGCGCGGAGTCGTCGGCGCGCACCGTCAGCGCGATCACTGCGGCCGCTGGGCGAGCACGAGAGAGCTCCGCGATCAGCCGCTCTCCCGGTAAGTCCGGGAGCCCGAGGTCCACGAGGGCCACGTCGAAGGCTTCCGCCGCGTCGAGCGCTCTCAGCACCTCCGCCGGATGACCGAAAGAGCGGGTCGAAGTAACGATGCTCGAGGTCGCAAGGGCGCGGCCCAGGCTGTCCAGCAGCTCTGCGTCGTCGTCGACGAGCCAGACCCTCATCGCTCGACGATAGACTTCGCGGCCCGCGAGAAGCAAGCAAAGCGAGACGAGCACCCGATTTCATCGGACGACATCACGGGCCCAACTTCTGCAACCATGAGAGCGCGGGTCACCATGAAGAAGACGGTCACCTTCGGCGAAATCATGTTGAGGCTCAGTCCGCCCGGCCACGAGCGCTTGTTTCAATCGCGGATGCTCGAGGCCAGCTTCGGAGGAGGTGAGGCCAACGTTGCCCTCTGCCTCGCGGGCTTCGGGCTCGAGAGCCACTACGTGACTCGCCTGCCCGAAAATGCGGTGGGAGACGCGGCGTTGCGCGTGCTTCGAGGCGAGGGCGTACGCGTGGATCACGTCATTCGAGGCGGCGAGCGCCTGGGCCTCTATTTCGCGGAGCCGGGCGCGGCGCAGCGGCCGGCCTTCGTCCTTTATGACCGCGCCCACTCCGCCATCAGCGAGCTTTTGCCGGACTCCGTGCCGTGGGCGCGCATCTTCCAGGGAGCGCATTGGTTTCACATGACGGGCATCACGCCCGCGCTCGGGGAAAAGCCTGCCGCCGCGACGCGGATCGCGCTCGAGGCGGCCAAGCGCGCGGGGGTCACGGTGAGCCTCGACGTGAACTACCGCCGAAAGCTCTGGTCACCCGAAGAAGCCCAGCGCGTACTCCGGCCGTTGCTCGAGTTCGTCGACATCTTGATCGCGAACGAAGAGGACATCGAGCTTGCGCTCGGTGTGCCGGTTCCTGCTACCGATATGGCCGGAGCGCTTACGGGCGTCGACGGCTACCGCTGGGTAGCGGAGCGCGTTGCGCGCGACTTTCGCATCCAGGTCCTGGCGATGACGGTGCGTGAACGCATTTCGGCGAGCGAGCACGCCTTCACGGGGCTCCTGTACGAGCACGCGAGCACGACCCTGTTCCAGGCGGCTCGCCATCCGATCACCATCGTCGATCCGATCGGGGCCGGAGACAGCTTCGCGGCGGGCTTGATCCACGCGCTCGTCACCGGGCGCTCCGCGGATCGCGCGCTGTCGTTCGCCGTCGCCGCCGGCGCGCTCAAACATTCGATCCCCGGCGACTACAACCGCGTCTCCGTGGCGGAGGTCGACCAGCTCGTCACCTCTGCGCACGTCGGTCGAGGGACTAGGGGGTGTCCCTAGTTCGACTCCGACGCCTTCGGGCGGATGATCGCGTAGCCGATGGCGTCGGTGAAGCCGCCGTCTTCGAGACGCCAGGCTTCTCGATGCACGGCCTCCTTCGTGAAGCCGCACTTCTCGAACAGCTTGAGCATCCCGAGGTTGTCCTTGCGCGTGTACCCGCCCAGGCGGTGGATCGCGGGGTAGTGCTCGAAGACGAAGCTCGTGATCCAGTCGAGCGCGGCGGTGCCCACGCCGTGGCGTCGCGCCGAATCCGCGATGCGGAGATCGACGAGCGGCGTCACGTCTGCGAGCTCGAAGACCCGAATGACCCCGAGCGGCTCCAGGCCGTCGCCGAAGATCCAGAAGGCGCGCGCGTCGTCCCCCCAGAAGAAGCCCTCCGCGGCGCGCTCCCGCACCCACGCATCGTCGACGCGAGAGCGGCCGTGAAACGGCCAGGTCTGCTTCGGGAACCAGCGCGCGAGCGCGTCGAGATCGCGCGACGAGAGCTCTTCGAAACGAAAGTTCGCTGTCCCCGGCGGCGCCACCCCGAAAGCTTCACCCGCGGGTAGCCTCCGCGCAAGGAGCGGCCTCGGAGGTAATTGGCGCTCCGCGCGGCAGTTCGTCCCGACGCCGCGGGAACGTACGAGGTTTCGACAAATCACGCAGAGAACCCTTTCCGCACTGTGCAGGAGCCGCGAGCGCGCCTATAGCGAGGCTCGCATGAGCGCTCCCGCTGACTCGCCCGCCGCGATCCGCTGCCGCTCGCTCGTCAAACGCTACGGCGCACAGCTCGCGGTCGCGGGCATCGATCTCGAGGTTCGTCGCGGGGAGTGCTTCGGCTTGCTGGGCCCCAACGGCGCCGGCAAGACGACGACGGTCGAGCTCATCGAAGGCTTGAGCCGCCCCGACGCGGGAAGCCTCGAGCTCTTCGGCGTTGCCTGGGGGAAGGGGCGCGATCGAGAGCTCCGCGAGCGCATCGGCGTGCAGCTCCAGGACACTCAGCTCGCCGACAAGCTGACGGTCGAAGAGGTGCTGGTCCTCTTCCGCTCGTTCTACTCCAAGGGGCGCAGCGTCGCCGAGCTCATCGAGCTCGTGCAGCTCGGCGAGGAGCGTCACAAGCACTTCAGTCAGCTCTCGGGCGGTCAACGCCAGCGCGTCGCGCTCGCCTGCGCCCTGGTCGGCGATCCGGAGCTCTTGTTCCTCGACGAACCCACCACCGGGCTCGACCCGCGCGCGCGCCAGACGCTCTGGCGGGTGGTCGAACACTTCCGCGAGCGCGGCGGCACCGTGCTCATCACCACGCACTATATGGAAGAAGCGGCCACGCTCTGCGATCGGATCGCCATCATGGATCGCGGCAAGATCATCGCGCTCGGGACGCCCCGCGCGCTCGTCGACGCGCTCGGACTCGTGCAGTTCGTGGAGTTCGAAGCGGCGGAAGAGCTCGACCGCGACGCGCTCGCGCGGCTCGAGTGCGTCCAGGCGGTGGACCGCCGCGGGGATCGCCACCGGCTCCAGGTCGAGCGCAGCCTCTCGGCGCTGGCTTCGGTGCTCGCCGAGCTCGAGCGCCAGGGCATCGTCCCGGTGGGCTTGAGCACTCATCAAGCCACGCTCGACGACGTCTTCCTCGAGCTCACGGGTCGCGCGCTGGAAGCCGGATCATCGCCGCACGAGGCCGCTCGATGACGAGCCCGGCCGCGCCGCACCCGCTCCTCGAGCTCACCAAGGCCCGCCTGCGCGAGTTCTTTCGCGAGAAGGGCATGCTGTTCTGGGTGTTCGGGTTCCCGCTCCTCATGGCGGTGGGTCTCGGCCTCGCCTTCAGGAACCGCCCGCCCGAGCTACCGAGGATCGGCGTGGTCGCCCCGCCGTCCCCCGGCGTTCAGGCGCTCCTCGCGAGCTCGCGGGTGGACGCGAAGCTCTACGCCGAGGCAGAGGCCCGCCGCGCGCTCGCTACCAGCAAGCTCGACCTCGTCGTGGAAGGTGACGCCTCACATCCGGTCTTCCGCTTCGATCCGACCCAGGAACGCTCGTCGGTCGCGCGGCTCGTGGTGGACGACATCCTCCAGGAGTCGGCGGGACGGGTGGACTCGCTCCGGATCGCCGAAAAACAGGTGACCGAGACGGGCGCCCGCTACATCGACTTCCTCTTACCAGGGCTCATCGGGCTCAACCTGATGGGAAGCAGCATGTGGGGCGTCGGCTACAACCTCGTGGTCGCCCGCAAGCGCAAGCTGCTCCGGCGTTACGCCGTGACGCCGATGCGCCGGAGCCACTTCCTGCTCTCGTACTTCTTCTCGCGCTGCTCCTTCCTCGTCGCGGAGCTCGCGGTGCTGCTCCTGTTCGGCGCGCTGATCTTCGGGACCAGCGTCAAGGGGAGCTACCTGTCGCTCACGCTCCTGTCGTTCTGGGGCGCCGCCTCCTTTGCGGCGATAAGCCTCTTGATCGGCGCGCGGGTCGAGAACACCGAGTCCGCGAACGGGTGGATGAACTTCGTGCAGCTGCCGATGTGGGTCTTGTCGGGCGCCTTCTTCTCGTACGAACGCTTTCCGGAGTGGCTCCACCTGCCGATCCGGCTGCTGCCGCTCACGTCACTGAACGACGCGCTGCGCGCGATCTTCAACGACGGCGCCTCGCTCTTCTCGTGCTGGTTCGAGCTCGCCGTCATGACCGCCTGGGGCGCCGTGGGGTTCGTCGTCGCGCTCCGCACCTTCCGCTGGCAATAGCGCTCGAAGAAGCGGCGCGTCATGCCCGAGCCGGCGCGCTGCGTGAGCTTCACCAGACGCGCCTCAATTCGCCTCGTTGACGGTGCGCTTCGCGACCTCACATGAGAACGAGGTCGCTCATGCCAGGACTTCTCCGTCGGGCTCGCGTCGGAACCGTCGTCACCTCGAGCCTCGCGCTGTGGCTCGCCGCCTGCGACCCGCAGCCGGAGCTCATGCGCGAGTCGCGCGCGGCCGAGCCGGAGGTGACCGCGGCGCCGACCGCCCCCGATCCGCTGCCCGCCTGGAACGACGGACCCATCAAGCGCAGCATCGTCGACTTCGTCAACCGCGTCACCAAACCGAGCAGCCCCGCGTTCATCCCCGCGTCGGAGCGCATCGCGACGTTCGACAACGACGGCACGCTCTGGTCGGAGCAGCCGGTGGTCGAGCTCGCGTTCACGATCGATCGCGTGAAGGAGCTCGCCCCGCAACACCCCGAGTGGACGCGGCAAGAACCGTTCAAGTCGATCTTGGCGGGCCACCCGGAGGCGATCGCCGCGAGCGGTGAACGCGGCGTGCTCGAGCTCCTGGCGGCGACCCACGCCGGAATGACGACCGACCAGTTTCAAGCCATCGTCGCCAAGTGGATCAGCGAAGCGCGCGACCCCCGCTTCAAGCGCCCCTACACCGATCTCGTGTACCAGCCCATGCTCGAGGTGGTCCGCTACCTCGAGTCCAACGGCTTCAAGACCTATATCGTGTCGGGCGGCGGCACCGAGTTCATGCGCGCGTTCGCCGGGCGCGTCTACGGCATCCCGCCGGACAGGGTGATCGGCAGCACGAGCAAGCTCAAGTACGAGCTCCGCGGCAACCGCCCCACGCTGGTCAAGCTCGCCGAGATCGAGCACGTCGACGACAAGGGCGGGAAGCCGGTCGCCATCCAGCGCTTCGTCGGGCTCCGCCCGATCGCCGCCTTCGGAAACTCGGACGGTGATCAGCAGATGCTCGAGTGGACCACCATGGGCGCGCGAGGGGCTCGCTT
>JAEZYO010000570.1 GCA_023419055.1 Pseudomonadota bacterium
CGCTTCATCGAGTCGAGGCGCTGCGGCGAGTCGAAGAGCGTTGGTTCGTGGTGCGCCGTCGCACGAGTCCCCACGAGAGCACTGCGGTGCCGAGAAGGAGCGCCCACGGCGACGCGGTCCGTGGAGCGGTGGTGACGCTGCAGCCGCCGCTCGATTGAGAGCCCGCGGCGATCTTGCAGCCGTCTTCGGTGCCACGCTCGGGGAGCTTGCACGCGTCGTACGCGGGGAGACTGGGCGCGGCGCAGCTCAAGGGCTTGCCGGGCGGGTAGGCGGCACAGATGGCCGCGACGTCGTCCGGGCTGAGCATGCCGCCGCTGAAGCTCATGCGGTTGTAGCCGTCGACCATCAACGCGCCCTGGACGTCGCTGTGGGCGAGGCCGAGGAAATGACCGATCTCGTGGGCGAGCACGTAAAAGAGCAGGCTCGAGGTCGGGTCGGACGCGTCGTCGAACTCGTGGTTGGTGGTGTTGAACTCGATGTCGGCATCCAGGAGGCGCCCTGATTCGACCCCTCCTGCCGGAGTGGTGAGACCCATCACGTCCGGGCGGGTCGGCCAGTCGCTGTCGTAGAAGAGGAAGGTGTTCACGTTCGCCGAAGCTTCGCCGCACACCGACTCGCGATGAGCGCAGCTCACGAAGCCTTGAAACCTGGCTTCGAAGCGAGGGTTGCCGCCGCCTTCGCACTCGGCGCTTTGCCAGAGCAAGAACGCCTGTTCGACGAGCTTCGCCACCTCGTCGCCGTCGAGCCCCGTCTTCGGCGAACCGTCGAGCTGGATGGCGTAGTCGAGACAGGGGCTCGGCCACGTGAGCGGCTTGCCTTCGACGACGCAATCGTGTTCATCCCGTTCGCAGGTGGGCTGGAGCGGATCTTCTCCGAGCTCGCAGCTCATGGTGCGGCAGTAGGCGCGGGCGTGCGGAGCCACCGCGAGGAGGCCGAGACAAGAGAGCGCGAAAGCAAGCGAGCGACGAGCAGAGGGGCGACCCACCATCGAGCCTTTTTAGCGCTTGCCGTGGAAAGCTGCCAGGGATGTTTCTCTCCGGCGAGCGTCGCGGGTGAAGAGGCTTTCCAGAACGATTCGGCGCTCCATGCCCGGCAGAGCTCGCGGGCGCGCGAGCTGGACACGGGGCGGCGGGGCCGTCGCCATGACTGCGGCGGAGTTTGCTGCCGCTCTGTTCGAGCACGGTCGAGGCCCCTCGCGGACTCGGGGCTCCGTCAGGAACCGTCCGAGGGCTGAAGCATCGTTCTCGATTCGCGGAGCGGATGAGGCTTGTGCCGCCCTCTACCTTCTTTCTCTGGCGTGTGGTGCGATTCCACGAATCGACCAGCAGACTTACTCGCTTGACTCGGAGCTTCGGCGACCAACGTTTCTGGATCTGCTCGAAGGGGGCAGATGCGGAGGAGGTATCCGATGGTGCGCCGTGTTGGAGCTCGACCGGGAAGGCTCGTGTTCTCGCGTTCTCTCGTTGCCGTGTTGGCGTTGGGTTGGATCGCCAGCACCGGTTGTGCGGAAGAAGACACGCCGAGTGGGCAGGTGAAATCGAAGCAGACGCCGGAGGACGATCCGGCGCTAGAGTTCGCGAAAGAAGCGATCTCGGAAGGCAGGGATACCTTTCGCTTCGATACCTTCGGTGACGAAGCGTTTTGGGGGGATACGCTCAAGCTCCACCTGGCGATCGCGGGCGAGGAAAACGGCGGGGTAGGTGACGGTGTGAGCCCGACGACGGCGCTCGCAGTGGGCTTGAAGGTCGACTCCGAAGCGCTGCCGAGCGAGCTCGTGGACCAGCTTCGACGCGACGAAGTGGATCTGGACGATCCGGCGACCACCCTCGCTCTCTTACAGCTGAACGCCGTGGTGGGTGTGACCGGGTTCTTCGACTCGTCGGGCGCGATCACGTCGATCGGGATCCAGTGCGCGTTCTGCCATTCCACGGTCGACGATTCGTTCGCGCCCGGGATCGGCAAGCGCCTCGACGGCTGGGCGAACCGCGATCTCGACGTCGGCGCGATCGTGGCGCTTTCGCCGGATCTCTCGGCCTTCGCGACGCTGCTCGATGTCGACGAAGACACGGTCCGCACCGTGCTGCGATCGTGGGGCCCCGGCAAATTCGACGCGGAGCTTCCGCTCGACGGCAAGGCGTTCAGGCCCGACGGCAAGCCCGCGGCGACCTTGATCCCGCCCGCGTACGGCATGGCCGGAGTCAACCTGCACACCTGGACGGGCTGGGGCTCGGTCACGCACTGGAACGCCCTGGTCTCGAACCTGGAGATGCACGGCAAGGGCACCTTCTACGATCCGCGCCTGAACGATCCGGACAAGTTCCCCATCGCCGCGCGAGAAGGCTTCTTCGACGTCCGGAACACGCCCGATCTCATCACGTCGAAGCTCGCGGCGCTCCACGTCTATCAGCTGCTGCTGCGAGCGCCTTCACCGCCCGCCGACTCGTTCGATCAGGACGCCGCCGAGCGAGGCCAGGAGCTCTTCGAGGGCAAGGCCGACTGCGCGCGCTGTCACGTGCCGCCGCTCTTCACGGAGCCGGGCTGGAACATGCACGAAGCCTCGGAGATCGGCGTCGACGACTTCCAGGCGATGCGCTCGCCCGATGAGCGCTACCGGACGAGCCCGCTGCGGGGCTTGTTCGCGCATCAGAAGGGAGGCTTCTATCACGACGGGCGGTTCGCGACCCTGGACGACGTGGTCGCCCACTACGACGCCCATTTCGATCTCGAGCTCTCGGAGGACGAGCAGTCGGATCTCGTCGAGTACCTGAAATCGTTGTGAGAGTGGCTGCGACTACCTGGGCGCTTCGTACGTGAGGAGCGCCCAGGCGAGGAGCACGAAAGCCGAGGTCGAGGCGACCACTCGCACGAGGTTCCAGCGCGCCCAGCGGCGCTCGTCGAAGCGCGCCCTCACCGCGGCAACGTCGATGTGGTCGGGATCTCCCGCGCGCTTGAGCGCGTCATTCAGCGGGACGTTGACGATCATCGTGATGGCGACGACGAGCATGTAGAGCGCGAGCGCCGCCACCAGGAGTGGGAGCTTGGTGTGCCCGAGGTGGATGATGGTGGTGCCGGCGCTGAAGATCAGGGCTCCCAAGAATCCGCCGCCCATGAACCATGGGTTGATGATGGCCCGATCGATGGCTTGAAACGCCTTCACGAAGGTTCGATCGTCGGTCTTGGAGAGCCCGGGCATGATGGTGTGCGCGTAGAGTCCGAACACACCGGCCACGAGCCCCATCGAGATCGTGGCGGCCATCAACGACCCTTCTCGGAATGCGTCCATGGCTTCAACGGCGGCACTCGGCTTCGAGCTTCAACGAATCGAGCCAGAAGTGAGTCTCGCCCTCGTTGTCCGTCATCGACTCCGCGATGAACGTGAGCTCCTTGCCGCGGAAGACGTCGACGAAATCCGTGTTGATGATTTCGAACGAGTCCCAGGCTTCGTTCGAGTCGCGGTTGTCCCAGACGTGCAGCGACCACCATTGCTCCTCGCCCTGGGCGAGCCCGAGATCGAGCTGATCGTTGCGAACCAGGGCCTCGGTTTCCTCGGTGGCGATTCGGATGCGTCCCGTGAGGACGAGGCGCGTCACCTCGATCGGAATCGTGACACTTTGCAGCAGGTTGATGCGCCACTTCTGATCCGTGTCGGGGACTCCGCCGAACCAAGCCAAGTAGTCGCCGGTGTCGGGTTCCACCTGGTATTCGAGTAAATTAGTGCTGTTGCGCTCGATGATGATGTCGGAGATGGTCTCGATCCCGGTCCAGCTCGAGTCTTCTTGCCAGTGCACCGGTCCCTGATCGAAATCCGCGTTGATGAGCAGCTGTTCATCACAGCCACGGCGCGCGCCCGTACCGTTCATTCCTGCGGCGCCTGCCGCGGCCTCTTCGACGCCCCCTGTCCCCGCGCTCGGGACGACGGCGAGCTCACCACCGGCGCCACCTTCCGTCTGAGCCGAGCCGCCGTTCGCAGCAGCGCCCGCGCTTGCGCCGCCCTGGCCACCTGCGGGTTCGGCGGCCGAGCCCGCGCTGCCCTCGCCTCCCGAAAACTCTTCGAAGCCCGCGATCTGGCTGCAGGCCACGGCGAAAGTGACGCCGGCGATCAGGAAGAGGTCGAGACGCATGCGTGAAGCGCCTGAACCATACCCCGGATTGAGAGGCTCGAGAATCGGTGTAGACTCGGCGCGATGCTTCGGAGGTTCGTGGCATTTTCCATCGGGCTCTGCCTCTCGGTTCAATGCCTGGCGGCGCGCGCCGATCCCGCAGCGGCGGAGGCTTCGTTCCGCGAGGGGCGCGCGCTCCTCGAACGAGGCGAGCTCGGGCCCGCTTGCGAAGCGTTCGAAGTGAGCCAGAAGCTCGAACCCTCGTCTGGCACGCTGCTCAATCTAGCCGTGTGTCGGATGAAGCAGGGCAAGACGGCGACGGCGTGGGCCCATTTCGTGGCGGCGGAGCGCCTCGCGAGGAACCAGAGCCGGCCCGATCAAGCCGAAGAGGCGAAGCAGCGCAGGCTCGAGCTCGAATCGAGGCTCTCCACCTTGACCCTGGATGTGGCCGCAGCGCCCCCCGGCTTGGAGGTACGTCGCGACGGAGTCGTGGTCGAGCCGGCGAGCTACGGCTCGAAAGTGCCTGTGGATCCGGGCAAGGTGGTGATCTCCGCGTCTGCCCCCGGTCACGAGTCGCTCTCGTTCGAGATCACGCTGAGCGAGTCCGTGGACCAGCGCGTGACCGTGCCGAGCCTGAAAAAGCTGCTTGAGTCATCCGGTGCGCCGCCCGCTGCGCAACGTCCAGGGGAAGCACGCACCGCGCAGGAATCGGGGTCGAACCCGTGGCCGTGGGTGGTCGGGGGTATCGGTGCCGCCGCGCTCGTGACGGGAGGCGTCTTCGGTGCGATGGCGCTGTCGTCCGACTCGACCGCGAAGGAGCAATGCGATCAGCGCACCACCGACTGTCCCGACGAGGCGGTCGAGACGGCGGAGCGCCGCGACCGGGAAGCCATGGTGTCCACCATCGGCGTCGGAGTCGGGTTGGTTGGCATCGGTGTCGCGGCGATCTGGGCGCTCGGCTCACCGCCGAGGCGCGAAGCGCGCGCCTGGTCGTACGGCGGCGAGATCTCCCAAAATGGCGCACTCTTCCGAGTGAGGGCCGGATTCTGAAGGAGGGGCTCGCTCCCGGTGACATCGTCGGCGAACGCTATCGAATCGTCGAGCCGCTGGCGCGCGGCGGCTACGGCGCGGTCTACGTCGCCGAGCAGCTGACGACCGAGCGGCGCGTCGCGCTGAAGCTCCTGGTGAGGCACGCGGACCGTGTGTCGGTGGATCGGCTCTTGGCGGAGGCGCGCGTCACCTCTCGCCTCGAGAGCGATCACATCGTGCAGGTCCTCGACGCCGGCGTGGACATCGCCACGAGCGCCGTGTTCGTGGTGATGGAGCTCCTCTCCGGCGTCACGCTCCAACAGCGCGTCGACGATCAAGGCCCCTGCACGCCCGAGGAGACGGTCGAGTTCGTGCGCCAGATCGCGACTGGCCTCGACAAGGCTCACCGCTACGTCGACCGCGAGGGCAGGCCGACACCCGTGGTTCATCGCGACCTCAAGCCCACGAACCTGTTCTTGACCCGGCGCGACGACGGCTCGGCGCTGGTGAAGATCCTGGATTTCGGTGCGGCGAAGGTGCTCTCGCCGAGCACCCACGCGAGCGGCGTGATCCGGGGCACGCCGCAGTACATGGCGAGCGAGCAAGCGAGCGGCGAGCCGAGCAGCCCCGCCACCGACATCTGGGCGCTCGGGCTGATCGCGTTCTTCTTGCTGACCCGAAAGTCGTACTGGCTCACGGTGGAGCGAGGCGGTTCGCAGGTTCAGCTCTTCGCGGAGATCTTGTCGCTGCCGCTCGTTCCGGCGAGCGAGCGGGCGCGCGTCCTCGGCAGCTCCCTCACGTGGGGCGCCGGGTTCGACGCCTGGTTCGCCGCTAGCGTGAACCGCGAGAGCTCGCGTCGCTTCGCGAGCGCTCCCCTGGCCGCGCGCGAGCTGTCTCGAGCGCTCGGCGTCGCCGCGCGACCGGTGCAGGTGAGCGCCCGAACCCTGGAGACGCTGGATCACGCGGCGGTCGAGAGCGTGCGCGCTCCGCCTGCGACTCGCCGGAATCGTGCGCGCGTCGTCCTGTCGACGCTCGGTATTGTCCTGGCGGGTGGAGGTGTCGCGACGGCCACGCTCTGGAAGCGCTGGTCGAGCACCCAGACCGAAGCGAGCGCCGTGCCGTCCGAAAGCGTGCCTCCCGCCGCCGTGAGTGCCGGGGCACCACCGAGTCTCAGCGCGTCCGCAGCGAAGCCGGCGAGCAGCGCATCGGCCGAAAGGCCGTCGCAGCCGGTCACGGTCACTGCGCCCGCGGCGAGTGCTCCGACCAAGACGGATAAGTCCGTCAAGAAAAGGTCTCTTCCCAACGGGGCTCCTTCGGCCACAGAGAAGCCGAAGGCTCCGCCCCGCGACGTCTACGAACAACGCTAGGCAAGGCAGGCTAGATTTCTCGACATGTCGCAGGCAACCAGCGACTCCACCTTCAAAGCATCCACCGATGTCGGGGGCTACGAGCTCCTCGTCACCGGCGACGGAGGCGTTTGGCGCGTGCCGCTGCCACAACAGGGGGAGCTCCTCATCGGCAGAGCCCCGGAGGCCCAGGTGCGGCTGGAGGGGAACAGCGTGTCTCGTCGCCATGCGCTCTTTCGCGTGGGCGAAGCAGGGTTCGCGCTCGCGGATCTCGGATCGTCGAACGGCACGCTCGTTCGCGGGCAACGCGTGCCGCCGGAGCGAGAAGTCGGCATCTCGCCGGGAGAGTCGTTCACGGTCGGCGAGTTCTTGCTCGTGCTCCGGCCGCTGCGCTCGCTCGCGACGCCGCGTCACGTCTGGTCCCACGAGTACTTCGAGGCCCGCCTGGCCGAGCAGTGCGCCCGGTCCCGCGCCGAGGGCGGCTCGGCGTTCTACCTCATCGGCATACGAGTAGACCCGAATCCTCGCGTCGACGCGGCGCAGGTGATCGCGTCCGAGCTTGCGCCCTTCGACGTGCTCGGGCGCGTCGCGGTGGATCAATGGGCGGTGCTCCTGGTCGACGACTCCGATCTCGACGCCGACGCGCTCGCCCAACGTCTCGAGCAGTCGCTGACGGAGAGCGGCGCGATCGCGCGGACCTTCGTGATCGGCTGTCCGCGCGACGCCACGTCCGCGAGCGGCCTCATGGCGCGACTCTCGCAGTTCGCCGAGCCGGTTACGGAAGGCGTCGCCACGGGCAGCGTGGCGCTGCGCTCTCCTGCGATGCTGTCGCTCTACGGTCAGGTGGACGCGGTCGCTCGCGGTGGGATCAATGTGCTCATTTTGGGCGAAACCGGCGTCGGCAAGGACGTGCTCGCGAAGAGCCTCCACGAGCGATCCGACCGGAAAAATGGCCCGTTCTTGCGCCTGAACTGCGCTGCGCTCGCCGAGCCGCTGCTCGAGAGCGAGCTCTTCGGCCACGAGCGAGGCGCGTTCACCGGCGCGGTGCAGAACAAGGCGGGCCTCTTGCAGAGCGCCGCCGGCGGCACGGTCTTCCTCGACGAGATTGGCGAGTTTCCGCAGCGCCTGCAGGTGAAGCTCCTGCAGGTGCTCGAGAATCGGGAAATCTTGGCCGTCGGTAGCGTGCGGCCGAAGCCGATCGACGTGCGCTTCATCGCGGCGACCAATCGCGATCTCGAAGCCGAAGCCTTCGAGGGCAAGTTCCGGAGCGACCTCTACTATCGCCTGGCCGGGTTCACGTTCGTGATCCCTCCGCTGCGAGAGCGACGCGAGGACATCTTGCCGCTGGCGCTCGAGTTCTTGCGACAGATGGGTGAGCGCCAAAAGTCTGCGGCGCCGCTCCGCCTCCGGGACGACGCCGCGGTGCGCTTGCTCGAATACGCCTGGCCCGGGAACGTGCGCGAGCTGCGCAACGTGATCGAGCGAGCCGTGGTTCTGGCGCAAGGGCGGAGCATCGGTCCGGAACATTTGCCGCTCGACAAACTCGGTCAGGTCTTGCTCGTCAGCCGACCGAAATCGGCTTCCCGAGACGATCGCGAGACCGAGCTACCGGTCCCCGATCTGGGCCCGGCGGAGCTCGCCGAGCGCCAGCGCATCCTCGACGCGCTCGCGGCTTGCGGAGGCAACCAGTCGCAAGCCGCCGAGGTGCTCGGTGTGTCGCGCAGCACTCTGGTCAATCGTCTCAACACGTACCGCATTCGAAGACCCCGCAAACGCCCCCGCTAGCCTAGGAGCGCCGCCCGCGTGAACCCGCGCGAACGGCGCCCCAGAGCGATCACGGGCGAGCTCAGCGTGAAACCGGACCCCGCATGTAGAAGGTCTCGCCGCCCTTGAGCTGCGGGCTCTGCTTCGGGTTGCCCTGGCCGTCGTAGAGGTACGCTTGCTGGTCGTTGTTCCAGAAGCCGATCGGATCGCCGACGTCGATGGCCGTGCCACCTTGCGTGTTGCTCGGCCTCACGATGCGCCAGATCTCGCGCGGACCGATGGTAGAGGCGGCGCCAATCGCGTCGCCGTTGCCTGCGCTCAGGAACTTGCCGTTGTGGCTGCGGATCGCGACCGAGTGCCCGTAGCCGAGCGGCGCGCCGACCGAGCCGTTGAACGGATCGACGAGCGTCCACTTCTCGTGGCTCCTGACGTGTGACTGGTCGAACTTGACGTCACTGCTCGCGTCCATGCGCAGGTACTTGCCGCCGCGCCCGCCGATCGCCACCAGATCTCCGAAGCGGAGCTGCCCGTTGCCGCCGTCGACCGCGACGACGTCGAACACGCAAGGCGGGAAGAAGCAGGCAAACTCCTGTGGCTTCACGCCGCCGTAGAGATCGGCGATGCGCGCCTTGTCGCCCGCGCTGAGCACGCCGTTGTTGTTCCACTTCGAGTTGCAATAGTTCATGATCGAATCCCAGTCGAAGTTCCCGAGCTCGAGATCGCCGTTCGTGCCTTGAGGATCCGCGGTGCAGTTGTACGGGCTGTCAGCGCGGTTTTGTTCGTGGGCGATGCCGAGGGCGTGCCCGAACTCGTGAATGGCGATGCCCGCGACGCAGCTGTCGAACTTGGCAGCCGCGCTGCAGTCGGTGCCCCACTTCTTGAAGGTGAAGTTCAGCACCATTCCGGCCGAGTCACCGTCCAGCGATCGGCCAAGACCCTTGGTGTGAGGCCACTCGTCCGAGATCTTGATGCGGATGCCTTTGGCGCCTGACGCGCAGGTGCCCCAGCCGGTAAACCGAACCTTCGCTGCATACTCCCAGCTCGTTCGGATCGCGTTCTTGACCGTCTCCTTGGGGCCGGCAAAGCCCGAAGTTTCCCAGCAGACCGGGACCGTGGTCCAGCCGTCGACGGTGCTCGGCAACCAGAGGTTCCCAGTAGACGGATTGAGCTCCTCTTCCACGCTGTCGACCTCTCCTTCGATGTCGAACGAATCTTCCGGCGCGCCGAAGCAGCCGCCCAGAGCCAAACCCACGGTCATGACGAAGGCAAAGTGTTTCATGATGCTCATTTCTCCTGCTCGAGTCCCAAAGGTTCGAGTGTGGTGACCCCTTGAGCAACTCGCGTGCCGCGCGGGTTCTGCGAAGAAATGGGCGCTAATGGGCGCGCTCGTACATGGTGTTTACACAACGAGTGTGGGCAGTCACGGTTGGCGAACCCGTATGAAGGCGTAAGAGCCGGTCCTAGAACCTCTCCCGTCGCTGGCCTACGGATCCGCGTCGGTCCAAGGTTCTAGGACCGGCTCCAAGCCTGCATGTGAATGTGGTGCTCGATCGAATGCGCCCGCTCTTCGGATTCGTCGCGACCGAGCTCGACCTGAGCGTCGGCGTCGAGATCCTCAGGCTCGGTGTTTACACAGTCGTGTACACGGTCACGGCTACGGGTGGCCTTCGAGCGCGCTCAGCAAGCGCTTCGCGATGCGCTCGAAATCGGCGAGATCCCGGTCCTCGAGCGCAGCGACCATGCGCTCCGCGACCCGGCGCCGCGCTTCATCCACGCGCTTGCGAGCGCGCTGGCCCGACGCGGTGAGCTCGAGCACGTACTGACGGCGATCCTCGTCACTGCGCTTGCGCTCGACCCAACCTCGCTCCACGAGCGTGTCGAGCACCCGCCCGGTCAACGTGGGATCGGTGACGGTCGCGCGCGCGAGCTCGGCCTGCGAGATGCCGCTCTTCTGCCCGATGTACCGCAAGAACTTCGCTTGCGTGCTCCCGACCTCGAAGTCGGCGTACGCTTGAGCGGCGACCGATCGCACCGACCGCGCTAGAGCCCCGAAGGTCTCGAGGAATTCGTCAGGTTCGCGCCGACGCACCTGTCGAAGCTAATCGAGGATCCAGGCGGCCGCAATCTCCGGGAGCGCGGCTTGACGAGATAGTAGACGGGTCTATCCTAAAAGGTAGACCCATCTACTAATGGCCCGAGCCGCCGAAGCCGTCGTCCCAACCGCCAGAGAGCTTGCCTCGCGAACGCGCGAAGGCACCGGCACGTTCCGCGCGCTCTACGGGTACAACTATCGGACCTGGGCGGTCGGCGCGGCGGTCTCCAACGTGGGCACCTGGATGCAGCGCGTCGCGCAGGACTGGCTGGTTCTGACGCAGCTCACCCACAACAACGCGACCGCGGTGGGCGTGGTGATGGCGCTCCAGTTCGGGCCGCAGGCGCTGCTCTTGCCGCTCACGGGTTTCGCCGCGGATCACCTCGATCGCCGGAAGCTCCTGTTCGCGACTCAGGCGGCCATGGGCACGCTGGCGCTCGGGCTAGGGCTCCTCACCGTCACCGGTATCGTCGAGCTCTGGCACGTGTACGTGTTCGCGTTCTTGCTCGGCTGCGTCACTGCGTTCGACGCGCCAGCTCGGCAGACCTTCGTCTCGGATCTGGTTCCGGAGAGCGAGCTGTCGAACGCCGTGGCCCTGAACTCGACGTCGTTCAACGCCGCCCGCATGGTCGGCCCCGCCGTCGCGGGTGTCGTGATCGCGAGCGTGGGCACCGGTTGGGCGTTCCTCGCGAACGCGGGCTCGTTCGCGGCGGTGCTCGTTTCACTCTTGATGCTGCGAACGGGCGAGCTCCACTCGAATCATCGCGCGGTCCGGGCGCCCGGGAGCTTCGCGGACGGCTTTCGCTACGTGTGGCGGCGCCCCGATCTCAAAGCGATCCTCCTCATGATGTTCTTGATCGGGACGTTCGGTTTGAACTTCCCGATTTACATCTCGACCATGTCCGTGAAGGTTTTCCAGGAGGGCGCCAGTCGCTACGGGCTCTTGACCTCGCTCATGGCGATTGGCTCCGTCGCGGGCGCGTTGCTCGCCGCGCGTCGGGCTCGGCCGCGTATCGGCCTCTTGCTCGTGGGCGCGCTCGTCTTTGGCGGTGCGCTTCTGCTGGCGGCGTGGCTGCCGAGCTACGGGCTCTTCGGGCTCGCGCTGGTCGTCGTCGGCTTGGCGGCTCAGACGTTCAACACGACCGCGAACGGCGCGACTCAGCTCTCGACCGACCCGGTCATGCGCGGGCGCGTGATGGCGATCTTCCTCGCGATCGCGATGGGCGGTACTCCGATCGGCGCGCCGATCGTCGGCTTCATCGCGGACACGTTCGGGCCACGCTGGGCCCTCACGTTCGGCGCGTCTGCGGGCTTTGCGGCGGCGCTGGTCGGCGTGCGATACCTCAGCAAATATCGCAACTTGCAGCTCCGAGTGGAGGGGCGGCGCCCGCGGCTCACCTTCGACGAGCACGAGCCCCCGCGCCGGGCGGCGTGAGCTGGCCCCGAGGTCCGAAAACGGCGAGACAAGGCGGCGGCCTGGCCGTAGAGGAGACGGACGGTGTTCCTCGATCCTGCGATCTGCTACCGCGCGCTCACGGCGCATGACGCGCGGTTCGACGGCGCGTTCTTCGTCGGCGTGACGACGACCGGTGTCTACTGCCGGCCCGTGTGCCCGGCTCGCGTCCCCGCCGCCGATCGCTGCAGGTTCTTCCGGCTCGCCGCGGAGGCCGAGCGCGCGGGCTTTCGAGCGTGCTTTCGTTGTCGCCCCGAGCTCGCGCCCGGCATCGTGGCGCAGGGCTCGACCGAGCATGCGCCCGTGGACGCGATCGCGAAGCTCGTAGGAGCGGCCGCGGCGCGCATCGAGGCGGGCTACTTGAACGGCGCCTCGGTCGACGATCTCGCGGCCGAGCTCGGCGTCACGTCTCGGCACCTCCGTCGCGCGATGGAGGCGAAGCTCGGAGTGACGCCGGTCGAGCTCGCTCAGACCAAGCGCCTCGCCCTGGCGAAGCACCTGCTGCAGGAGACCGCGCTGCCGCTCACCGACGTCGCGTTCGCGTCGGGCTTCGCGAGCGTACGGCGCTTCAACGCGCTCTTTCAGGAGCGCTTTCGGAAGCCGCCTTCGGTCCTCCGGCGCGAGCAGCCGGCACGCGAGAGACCGCAAGCCGAAGGCTCGATCAGCTTGCGGCTCGACTACCGTCCGCCTTTCGCTTGGGACGCGTTGCTGTCGTTTCTCGCCGGAAGAGCGATCCCCGGCGTCGAGCGGGTGCGCGACGGAGAATATTCTCGCGCGGTGACGCTGGGCGGCCGCTCCGGCTGGCTCTCGGTGCGCCGAGATCCGAAGCGCGACGCGCTCCGGGCGAGCGTGTCGCTGTCGCTCGCGCCCGCGCTCACGGCGGTGGTCGCGCGGCTTCGCTGGCTCTTCGATCTGGACGCGCAGCCGAGCGTCATCGACGAGCACCTCGGGCAAGACCCGCTGCTCGCGCCGCTGGTGGCGGCACATCCGGGGCTGCGTGTCCCGGGCGCGTTCGACCCGTTCGAGATGGCGGTCCGCGCGGTGCTCGGCCAGCAGGTGTCCGTCGCTGCGGCGACGACGCTCAGCGGCCGGCTCGTGCAGCGCTTCGGGGCGCGCGCGAGCGCGGGCAGCGCCGCCGTGAAGCTCGGGCTCTCGTGGCAGTTCCCACCCGCGTCACGGCTCGCGGAGGCGAGCGTCGACGAGATCGCGGCGCTCGGGATGCCGGGAGCCCGCGCCCGCACCTTGCTCGAGCTGTCGCGGGTGGTCGCCCGCGAGGAATTGCAGCTGTTGCCGGGCGTCGAGCCGAGCGACGTGATCGAGAAGCTCTTGTCACTGCCCGGGGTAGGCCCCTGGACGGCGCACTACGTCGCGCTCCGCGCGTTGCGCTGGCCGAACGCCTTCCCCGCGGCGGATCTCGGGGTAAAAAAGGCGCTCGGCGTCGCGAGCGTCAGAGCGGCCGAGGAGCGCGCGGCTCACTTCGAGCCATGGCGCGCCTACGCGGTCCTTCACCTGTGGACGTCACTCTAGAACGGAGGCTTTTTCATGACGAAGCTCGTGCGTTGCTACGTGGATTCACCGCTCGGCCGCCTGCGCCTCGTGGCGGCGAACGAAGGCTTGACTGGGCTCTACTACCCCGAGCACCGGCACGGTCGAGATCCGGAAGCCGAAGACGTCGACCGTCACCCGGTGCTCGACCTCGCTCGCCGCGAGCTCGGAGAGTATTTCGCCGGCCGTCGAACGCGCTTCGAGACTCCGCTTGCGCCCGGGGCCATCCGGGGTGGAACCGAGTTTCAGCTCGAGGTGTGGAACGCGCTGCTCGCGATTCCGTTCGGAGAGACGCGATCGTACGGCGAGGTCGCGCGGGCCATCGGTCGTCCGAGAGCCGTGCGAGCGGTGGGAGCGGCCAACGCCCTGAACCCGATTTCGATCTTCGTGCCATGCCACCGGGTCGTCGGCGGGGCGGGGGCGTTGACGGGCTACGCGGGTGGTCTCGAAGCGAAGCGAAAGCTCCTCGAGCTCGAGGCAGAAAAATCGTTCGCGCCGTGTCCGGTTTCGACCCCGCTCTTCGTCCTTGGCTTATCGTCAATGACGCGCGATAGCGCAAAGGAGAGCTAAGTGGCTAAATTCCTGTATGTTTTTCGCGGTGGCGGCTACGCCACGCCGGGCGAGGTTTCGCCCACCGAGATCCAGCAGCACCTCGCGAAGTGGAGCGCCTGGACGAACTCGCTCCTCTCCGCGGGGCGGCTCGTGGGCGCGCATCCTCTCGAGCATCCCCCGACGGGGAAGACGCTCCGGGGTAAGGATCGAATCGTGACCGACGGTCCGTTCGCGGAGTCCAAGGACCTGGTGAGTGGCACGCTGATCGTCGAGGCGGACTCACTCGCCGACGCCACGGAGCTCGCGCGCGATTGTCCGATCCTCGAGTTCGACGGCTCGGTCGAGGTGCGGCCCCTGCTCTCCTGGGCGAAGCCCTCGCCGTGATGTTGGACGCGAGCGTCGGTGCGCTGGTCGACGACCTCTTTCGGCGTGAGTCGTCGCGCCTCGTCTCGGCGCTCGTGCGCATTCTCGGGCCTGGAAACCTTCCGCTCGTCGAGGACGTGGTTCAAGACGCCTTGCAGAGCGCCATGCAAGCGTGGCGCTTCGGTCCTCCGGACGATCCCCGTGCCTGGATCCTCCAGGTGGCCAAGCGTCGCGCGATCGATCATCTCCGGAAGGCGCGCCGCACCACGAGCGCACCGGACGAGCTCGACGTCGCGGTGGAGGCCGCGTTTTCTCCGGAGGCAGACGCCGAGAATCAGCTCGCGATGATGTTCGCGATAGGTGACGACGCGCTGTCACCGGAGACGCACGTTACGATGATTCTGCGTCTTTTGTGCGGGTTTTCCTCCTCGGAGATAGCCCGAGCCTTTCTCGTCGAGGTCGCCACCATCGAGCGACGGCTCCATCGCGGGCGGGCTCGCTTACGAGCGCTCGGGGCGCTGTGCGACATCGGTTCGAAGGAAGAGCTGCGGCGCCGTCAACCGTCGGTCGAGTACGCGCTCTACCTCCTCTTCAACGAGGGCTATCACGGGAGCGACGCAGAGAGCCCGCTCCTTCCGGCGCTGTGCGCGGATGCGCTCCGCCTGGCCGAGCTCTTGCTGCAGTCGAGCGCGGTCGAGCGGAGCACCGTCCACGCGCTCGCGGCGTTGTTTTGCTTCAACGCGGCGCGGCTCCCCGCGAGGCTCGACGAGGAGGGCGTGTTCGTTCCGCTCGCGGAGCAGGATCGTTCACGCTTCGACCGCGCGCTGTTCGAGCGCGGCATCTGCCACCTCGGCTCGAGCGCCGCTGGCGATCGGCTCACGCGCTTTCACCTGGAGGCCGGGATAGCGTTCGAGCACACGCGCGCTCGGTCGTTCGGTGAGACCGATTGGGCTCGGATCGTCGAGTACTACGACGCGCTGAGCGCGACTTCGCCTGGGCCGATCGGGGGCTTGAATCGAGCCGTGGCGCTCGCCGAGCTCCGCGGGCTGGAGGCGGGGCGCGCGGCCTTGGAATCGCTCGGCGACGAGCCCAAGCTCGCGGAGTACTCGTTCTACTGGGCCGCGCTCGCCGACATCGAGCGCCGAGCTGGGCGCGAGGTCGAGGCGCGCCTCCTGTACGAGCGCGCGACCCGGTTCGCGAAGAGCCGAGCCGAGCGCGCGTCGTACGAGAGGAGGTTACGAGAGCTCGGGAGCTAGCGCGGCGTCTCGTGAAGTAACCGTCGCTACGGGCACTCGCCCTTGGCCTGCACGGTCACTCCCGCGGCGGCGGCGTCACAGGCGTTGCTGTACGTTTCGCCGTCGCAGCCGCAAACGGGCTCCCACTGGGCGGTGCAGCCGAGCGGGATCTCGGCGCAGACGCCGGTACCGTCGGCGAACCCGCAATCGCCCGCTTGGGAGTAATCGCAGTACTGACCTCCCGGGCACTGTTCGCCGATGAAACCGCCGCAGGTCGTGCCCGGAGCGGGCTTTTCGCACTCGCCTGCCCGCGCCGCTGAGGTTCCGGCCAAGTTGGCGTCGCACTCGTTGCCGTACGTCTTGCCGTCGCAGCCGCACACCGGATCGTAGACGGCGTCGCAGGCGTCCGGGATGGCGGTGCAGACTCCGGTGACGTCGCCCGCTCCGCATAGCGTGTCCGGCGCGAACGCGCAGAACTCGCCGTCGGCGCAGGACGCACCCGTGAGCCCACCACACGTCTTGCCCGGCCCGGGACCGGGACCGGGTTTGGTCTCGCACTCGCCCGTGTAAGCGACCGAAACACCGGCGCCGTTCGCTTCGCAGGCGTTGGAGTAGGTCTGGTCGTCGCAGCCGCAAACCGGGGAGTAGACGTCGTCACACACCTCGGGAGAGGGCTTGCACACGCCGGTGGCGTCCGCCTCACCACACGCGGCATCTTCTGGGTAGTCACAGTACTCGCCCTTCGCGCAGGCCTGTCCGGTGAGGCCACCGCAGGTGCCGTTGCCAGGTTGACCCGGATCCGAACACGGCCCCTCTTTGGCCACGGAGACGCCGGCGCTCTGCGCTTCGCACGCGTTGCCATAGGTCTCGTCGTCGCAGCCGCACACGGGAGAGTAGATCTCGCCGCAGGCGTCGGGCCTGGGCCTACAGACGCCCGTCGCGTCCGCGGCGCCGCACGCGTCGTTCGCGGCGTACTCGCAGTACTCGTCCGCGGAGCAGTCGAGCCCGGTGAGCCCGCCGCAGGTTTTTCCCTGCGGGCCGCCGTCGCAGGCCTGCCCTTCCATGCAGCCGTCCTCGCCTACTTTGGCGACGTCACAGCCCTTGGCCGCGAGCTGGAACGGCGCCAGCGCAAGCAGAACCAGGAGCGCTGAAAACGGCTTTTTGTTCTGTCCAGATTGAGTAAGCATCGTCTTACCTCCTCGTCACCTGTCTCTGAGTCTCAGCGCTCTCGGGCGCGTGCGTCGACCAACTCTGCCTGATTCAACCGTTCGAGCGCGCGCTCGCGTTCCGGTGCCAGCGCGCCGTTCGGGAAGCGGGCCGCGTGCTGCTTCAAGAGGCTCCGCGCGTTCGCGTGACTGCCGAGTCGGAGCGCGGAAAGCGCCCGATCCATGAGCTCCGTCTCGGCGCGCAGCGTGCTCTCCGCCGGCCGCCCCTCGAGCGCGGCGAACGTCGCCACCGACGGCTGGGTCGAAGCTCCCGCGACCCTGGCTCGTGGCTCGCCCTGCGTCACTGAGCGCGGCGCTCGAGGCGCCGCCGCAAGAGGAACCGGCGGCAGCCCGGCCGAACGCTCACCGTTCGCGACGACCGTCGCTGCGGGGAGAGGGAGCGCGCGCTCCGGCGTTGCGGGGGGAGGCTCTGCCGTCGCCACGGTTTGCGGTGCGGCGGAGGTCGCGCCCGGCGGTACGACCTCGAGCTCCTGGCCCTCGCGAGCGCTCGGGATAGCGACGCTTGGGGCCTCCTTCGGCGAGCTCACGGCCAGATAGGCCGTCACCGGCAACGACGAACCCGCGACAATGGCTGCCGCCAGCAAAACTTTCGAGCCGCCGAACAGGGCGGCCGCCTTCGAAACGACGCCCACCTGGGCGCCTGCGCCGCTCAGGGCGGACACCCCCGTCGCGCCCGCTGCGGCGCTCGGAGTCGCGACCACGCCACCGGCGATGATGCCGGCTGCGAGGAGGCGCGCGCGCATCCGTTCCGCCTGCTTCGGCTCCGGCAGATCGGCGCGCAGGGCGTCGATCAAGGGTTCGATGTCAGGGTCCGGAGAGGTCATCGGGGGCTCCGTCGTGCGAGGGTCTCTAGTCGCGCGACCCGCGCGGTGAAGGCGATGCGTGCCGCGCGGATGCGCGAGTACACGGTGTTCAGAGGCAAGCCGGTGATCTCGACGATCTCCGGCGCGGACATCTGCTCCACGCACGCGAGGACGAAGGCCTCGCGTTTCTCGTCGTCGAGCGCTTCGAGCGCACGCCGCGCGAGATCGAGCCGTTCGGAGGTGTCGAGCTCGCGCTCCAGATCTCCCGTGGCGAGCGCCGACGGGTCGAGCGCTTCACCGGACTCCTCTTCGGGGGAGACGAACTTGCGTGCGTCCTTCGCGACGCGGGCGCGGTAACGGCGCGCGATGCGCAAGGCGATGCTGTAGATCCAGGTGCGGAGGTTCGCTTTACCGTCGAACAGGTGCAGCTTGTCGTGCACCACCACGAACACATCCTGAACGGCGTCCTCGAGCGCGCCGTCGCGTACGCCCAAGCTCCGCAGGCAGCGCCAGACGAACTGGAAGTGAGCCTCGTACACGCGGCCGACGTCGGCCGTGCTCAAGCGGGGACTCGTGGACGCCGGTACCCCGAAGGCGTTCTCCTCGAACGCGCTCTCTTCCAGGGTGTCGGCGGCCATCCTCGAGTTAATCCTCGGAGCGCCCCCAATCCGTTAAAAAAGGAAGGTACCGGCGCGAATTACCCCACCTCCGCCCCAGGAGGGCACGCGGTAGGCATCGCCAAAGCCGTCGATCTGGAAGCGCGGCCGGAGAAGCGAGTAGCGCCCCTGCACGCCGAGCTCGAGCTCCCACCCTGCGATACTGAGCGGCACTACGGCGACCTCGGCGCTCGCGGCGAGGCTCCAGGCCGCGTCGGAGAGAGGTGTGGCGACGCCCGTACCACGACCGAACATCAGGTCCGCTTCCAGCCCGGCTGATAGTCGGAGCAGCTGCACCGGGCGGTACAGCGGAGCGACTCGTCCGCCGAAGGCGCGAATTTCTACTCCGCGTTCACCAGCGAGCTCCTCGGTGCCGAGCGCGACATAGCGCAGCGAAAGGAGCCCTCCGACGCTCGCGCGCTCGACGAGCCCTCTGATTTCGACGAGCGGCGCCACCCCCGGAACGACCCCCGCCACGGCGCCGCCACCCAGGGCGACCGCGCCCGTCCAAGAAGTAGCGCCCTCATTCGCGTCCTCCGGTGCGCTGCTTTCGACTGTGTCGGAACGCGCCACCGTCGTATTCGGTTCTTTGGCGCCCGACGGTGGAGGGGCGGGTACAGGCTGGGGCTCCTCGGAGGGAGCAGGCAGGAGATCGGGTTTCACCGAAGCCGCGACCACGACCACGGCGCTCTTGAAGAGCGTTCGACAGTCCGCGTCGCGGAGCTCGCGCGGCTGGTCCCGAACGCTCATCCTCAAGAGGTAGCCGCCCTCCTCCGCAGGCGAGATCG
>JAEZYO010000575.1 GCA_023419055.1 Pseudomonadota bacterium
GCCTTCGTCGGATAGCCCGCCTTGTTGAGCGCGGCACGCACCTCCTTCTCGAACCGCGCCTTGTCGTCCTTGGCGGTCGCCGCGTTCGCGTCGTAGCCGAGCACGGACTCCGAGCCAATCTTCACGGTCGCCGTTTGCCCGGGCAGCCCGTCGACCAGCTCGTAGCTGACGCCTGCGTTGGCTAGGAAGGTGCGCGAGGTGTCGCAGGGCGTCGTGAACTTCGCCGTGCCCGTCAGGTTGAGCACGAGGTTGCAGTCCGACGAGGGAGCCGCCACGGTGACGGGAGAGGCATCGATGGCGGCCTGGAGCTTCGGGTTCGCGAGCGCGGTGAGCGCGTGGAAGAGTGGGAAATACGTGACGAGCGCGATCAGGCAGCCTGCCATGATGATCGGCTTTCGGCCGATGCGATCGGAGAGGCCGCCGAAGAACACGAAGAACGGCGTGCCCAAGATCAGCGCCACGGCGATCAAGATGTTCGCCGTGGGACCATCCACCTTGAGGAAGGTTTGCAGGAAGTAGAGCGCGTAGAACTGGCCCGTGTACCAGACCACCGCCTGCCCGGCGGTGAGACCGACTAGCGCCAGAATGACGATGCGCAGGTTCTTCCACTGACCGAACGCTTCCGCGATCGGCGCCTTCGAGCCCTTACCCTCCGCCTTCATCTTCAAGAACGCGGGTGACTCCGAGAGCTTGACCCGAATCCAGACCGAGACGCCGAGGAGCACTCCGGAGAAGAGGAACGGCAAGCGCCAAGCTCCCCACTCGGCGGCGAAGGACTTCTCTCCCTCCGGCGTGAAGGCTCCACCGCCCGCGAAGAAGCGGGAGATCAGAATGACCATCAGCGCCATCATCAGGCCGACGGTCGCGGTGGTTTGGATCCAGCTCGTGTAGAGGCCGCGCCGCCCCGTGGGAGCGTGCTCGGCGACGTAGGGCGCCGCGCCGCCGTACTCGCCGCCGAGAGCCAGGCCCTGCAACAAGCGGAGCGCGATGAGCAGCGTGGGCGCGAGCAGGCCGAGCGTGTGATAGCCGGGTAAGAAGGCAAGGGCGAACGTCGAAAAGCCCATGATCAGGATGGTGACCAGGAAGGTGTACTTGCGGCCAACCAGGTCGCCGAGCCTGCCGAAAACGAGCGCGCCGAACGGGCGCACCGCGAAACCCGCGGCGAACGCCAGCAGGGTGAAGATGTTGCGCGTGCTCTCGTCGAGCGGCGCGAAGAACTGCGCGCCGATCACGGCGGTCAGCACTCCGAACAAGTAGAAGTCGTACCACTCGAAGACGGTGCCGAGCGAGGAGGCGAAGATGACTCGCTTCTCGTCCGCGGTCATCGGACGGACTTCGGTGACGCCCGCGTGCGCGGTAGTAACGGTGGAGGCCATTAGAACACGTACACCTGTGCTTGGAGGTTGAACTGATCGAAGCCGTGGTTCCCCGTGGTGTTCGGGACGTCCGGCGTCACGCGCTGGTAGAATGCCTTCAGATTGAAGGCGTGACCATAGGGCCAGAACGCCACGCCGCCGCCCACTCGGGTCTCGGTCGCGTCGTTGTCATTGAGCCACTGCTGCTCGAAGCGGAAGATCGGGCTGAGGTCGTAGTCGTTGAACAGAAAGCCCACTTCCCCCATGACGGAAGATTGATCGGCCAAAGGAGTGCTGATGCCTCCCGGAATGAGGAAATCACCGCCGTCGTAGTGAGCGACGTTGAGCTGCGCCGTCAGGACACCCGGTCCGAGGGGCATGTCGAGGAAGGCGTCTCCCCCGTAGTGGATGTAATCGTCCTGAAAGTCGATGGTGCCGCCGAACGAGAGCACGCGCTTGTTGCCGAGGTACGTCCCAGCATAGAAAAAGCCCGTTTCAGGATCGAGGACGTTGACCTGCAGGCGCGCCGCCACACGGAAGAAGTTCCGCGCCTGCACGGAGGTCGGCGAAGAGTCGTTTCTCCTTCCTTGGAACAAGCCCGCGCGATACTCGAGGATGTTGTCGAGCACGAGGCCGCGCACCTGGATACCGGTGTCTCGCCCTACCGGGTTCCCGCTGCTGTTGAACGACGCGCTATTGCGAAACGAGTTGGTGAAGTAGTCCCAGCTGTAGAGGGTACCGGCGCCCTGGAGCGCGTTGTGCGTCGACGGCGGCAGCATGTAGCCCATGTCGACCTTGAACGCGTCTTCCAGCACCTTGAACGTGCCGAAGGCGTCCTGCACGTTGAGACCCGGCGTGTTCTTCGTCCCCGTCTCCGGCGCGGCCTTGAACAGGTCGGGGTAGTCGGTATCGAAGAAGAATTCTATGTTCTTGAAGAGCGTGGCGCCGACCAAGAACCGCACTCGACGAACGAACAAATTGTGAGAAACGCCGTCGAGCGTCGAGCTGCCCGCGATCTCGTACTGAGGCTGGAGCAACACGCCGAGCTTCAGGCTGCTATTCGGAGTTTCGATCTTGAACGGCGACGGCGCTGGGCGCGCTCCCGGCACGTACTCGGTCGCCGGAGCCGCGGCGGGCGCAGGCGCCGCCGCGGCGGGCGCAGCTTCAGGCGCGGGTGCAGGCTCGGCAGGAGCTTCGGGCTCGGCAGGAGCGTCAGGCTCGGCAGCAGGAGCATCTGCCGCAGGCTGGGCGATAGCAGGCTCGAGCGAGACGACCTGCGCGAGCGCAAACAAGAGTGACGAAACCTTGGCGACTCTCATCCGTTCGATAGCTCCCTTTCACGAAGCTCGGCGAGGCCCGCGATGGACCAGTGCCTTACAGCAGCGCAACGGCGCTGCCGCTCCTCCGTAGCTACGTGTCGGGTAGGAATTCCCGGGTGGCGCTCGCCTTGATCAGCGAATGTATCGAAATGATCCGACACTCGGTTTCGCCGTCCGCGTCGTGCGCTCGAAGCAAGCCGATTAACTGAAGCTCGTCGGAGGCAACTTGCAGCACTGGTGCGCCGCCGTCGGTCCTCGAGCCGGCGCTCAGTGGCTCTTCACTCCCGAGTGGGGAGTTGGTCTCGACGACGATGCGTCGCCAATCGCCTGATTTTCAGCGGGTGCAGAGATTTCGCTCCCGGAACGTATCCATTCGGACGTGCCGTTCGTTTCACCATCATGACCACCGAAAACACCGTTCTCCGCCGTCTGTTCGTCTCGATGATCGTCTCGGTCGACGGCTACATCGAGGGTCCCCGTCGAGAGCTCGACTGGTTTCATGACGGCGACGCAGAGTTCGAACAGTACTGCGACGAGATGATCGACTCCGTGGGTCTCGCCCTCTACGGCAGGCGCTCGTACGAGCTGATGCTGAGCTACTGGCCGAACGCCGAACGAAACCCGCGCTCACCCGCGGATCTCGCCTTCGCGCGCAAGATGAACGCGCTGCCGAAGGTGGTGCTCTCGAGAACGCTCGATCACGCCGAGTGGAATAACACCCAGATCGTCAGGGACCACGTGGCGGAACGCATCACCGAGCTCAAGCAACAGCCCGGCAAGCCTATCGTGGCCTGGGCCGGCGCCGGGCTCGTAAAGACGCTCGGAGATCTCGGGCTGGTAGATGAATACCGACTCATCGTG
>JAEZYO010000600.1 GCA_023419055.1 Pseudomonadota bacterium
CCCAGGTACAGTGCTCGGTGGTGCCGCGGGCGAAGCTGGCACCTCCAAATCTTCGTCGCCGTCGGGCTCGGCTTGCGCGGCGGCTTGAGCGGACACGAGCAGGACGAAGCCCTGCATGAGTGCGAAAATCGAGGCGAAAGGACGCAAGGTCATGCGGTTCTGGAACGGCGCTCACCGAGGAAGCACGAGCGCGTTCGGCGACGTTCGTCGTTGAACACGCGCTCGGGTCTTCCACGGTGAGCATCTTGGGGTTCAGGTCTTGACGAGTTGGCTCCCCTCAGGGGAGCGTTTCGGGCACCGAACCGTCTTCGGCCAGGTACGGGATCGTGTCGTTGTCGAAGGGGAAGCACTCGGACTCGGTGCACTGGGTGAGGAACTGCTCGTGCTCTTGCGGGCACTCCCAGCAATCGTCGACCAGCTTGGCCTCGCAGTCCTGCTTCGGTGGTTCGCCGCCAGAGCCGCCGGTGCCGCCCTTGCCACCGGACCCGCCCTTGCCGCCCTTGCCGCCGGAGGCTCCCGAGCTGCCGCTGTCGTCGCCGCCTTCGCCGTCGCCGCCAGAGCCGCCTTTGCCGCCCTTGCCACCGGAGCCGCCCTTGCCACCGGAGCCGGTGACGACCGGGTTGCTCGGAGCCTTGTTGTCGTCGTCGCCGCCGCAAGCGGTGAGGATGAGCAACGACCCGAACACGACCGTGACGCTCGTGCCGAGCAGAGTTTTCCTGAAGCTAGTGTTCATCGCTCAATCCCTTCGGTAAAGCTCGCAGAAGCCGTAGTTGCACACGGGGCGATCGCTCCCCGCGCAATCGTCGTCGGTGGAGCAGGCGTCGCAATAAGAGGGGACCTCGGCTTCCGCGATCGACTCGAAGTAGCAGTCGCACGGCTTGGGCGGCGCGTAGGAGCTGATGGCGCCGTTGAGACCGGTGCGCGTGGCGCGCATGGCGCATTGCGGGACGTCTCCTGCTGCGATCACCCGGCGGGTGACGTCGAGATCGCCCGGTGAATCGAGCTCTCCGGTGACCCAGCCGATGAGCTCTGCCACGTTCGGGTCGTCGGCGACGCCGTCGTCGTCATCGTCTTCCGCGAAGAAGTGCCCCGGCGTCCAGATGCCGTAGAGCCCGTTCCGGACGTTCGCCTTGTCGCGGGAGTCCTGCGTCGAATTGGGCCAGTAACCGCACTCCTGGCCGTATGCCTGGAACGCCAGCGTCTTGACCTTGTCGCGGTTGGCGTCGGCGTTGCTGCCGGAGACGTAACCGATCGGGGTGTTGGGGCTCGTGGCTCCGAGCGCCGCGACGCAGTCTGCTATGGGCTGATTGTCGTTCAGCGGGGCGTTGCACGGAGCACCGGTGACGGGGTTGCCCTTCGTGGCCAAGGGATTGAGGTCAGCTCCGGGAACGAGCTGGGCAGCCGACACCACGAACAAGTGGACGAACGCATCACGGCTTCGAATGATCAGATGCTCGTCGTTGGTCCAGGGCGAGATGTTGCTCGCCGAAGCGCCGTGCAGCAGCAAGAACTTCAGCGCCTCGGCGCTGATCGAGTTCGCGCTGGAGGCGGTCGGCACGATGATGTTGGCGGTCTGCACCGGGCCGCCGAAGTCCCTGATGTTCGCCGGCTGTTCGGGGTGGTCGATGCACTCGTCCCAGCCGTTGCCCATGTGCAAGAACTGCGGCTTGACGTTGGGCGCAACGCAGCTCGACTGGACGTTCTCCGCGCTCCAGTAGAGGTAAGGTCGAGATTCCGGGCGGTAAGGCGGAGCGGTCTTCGCGTAATCCGCCTGGCCGACGCAAGCGCCGCCGCCGTCCGAGAAGAACAGCAAGATGTCGAGCGACCTGAGCCCGACCGCGACGTTCCTGAGCACTGGCCGGATGGCGCTACCGCCCGTACCGAAGATCGGCGTGGCGTCCGGGTTTGCGGCGACGACGTCCTCGCAGGAGACGACTTGTGCCTGGGCAAGGGAAGGGACGAGCAACGCGCCGAGCAGCGCCGCTCCTATTGTCGAACAAGTTTTCAAGCGCATCTTTCGAGTCCTCCAACGAGCGCGTGTTGCGACCACGCTCTCTGGCGCTCCCTCCGGGAATCGAACCCGGCTCGCGCGGGGGTTGCACGCCCGCGCCCATCCCAGATGGGAAGGAGCAAAAGTTCAGCGGAGCGCGGCCTGCGCCAGAGCCCCTTTCGGAGCGAGCTCCCTCAGCAAGACGTTCAGGCGCGCGACCCCGAAATGGTTCATGAGCAGGCAACGCCGCCCGAGCCGCAACGCCTGCTTCCGAGCGCGCCAGACCGCGGCGTGGCTGTTCACGCCGGTCACCACGACCACCACGTCCGAACGTTCGATCAGCGAGTCCAGCGTCGCGCCGCCACGACCGGACTGATCTCCGGTGTGGAACTCGAGCTCGACCCCGGCTTGCTGGGCAAGCCGTCGGTAGATCTCTTCCGCCCGGTCCGGGCCTCCAACTATTCCCAGGCGCATCTGAATGTCTACTAGCCCTATAGGCTAGTGGGTGATCTAGGTCAATAGATGTTTCGCTACTTTGATGGAATTCCCCACATGGGCACCAAAGGCCACGGTCAGTGCCAAATTTAGCCACTATTTTGGCGGCTCGAGCGTCGCAGGTCGGGGCGTGCGCCCAGACCCTTCGAACGCTCTCCTGCCGGGACTGGTGAACGGCAGGAGAGCCATGTCCGAATATTCCTATGGATTAAGTAGTATTTGAGAGAGCTCGTGCTGAGCGCGGCGCGGAGGTCTTTATGTCGCTCACCCGGCGAAGCTCGATCGGTGGACGCTCTCACCTCGAGAGGAGACGCGCCTCGTCGTCGTCGCTGCGCCCGTCGTTACTGCGGTGACGAGCGCGGTGGTCACCGAAGCTGCTCGGTTGGGCCATTCGTCGCGACGTTCTCTCCATCGACGTTTCTCGATTCGTGAGCGCTCGCGGAAAGTCGGTCGAAGCGGGCCGATCGGTTCAGCCCTGCTTTTCGTGATAACGGCCGTTGAACACGAACTCTCGTTGTCGCTTGCGCTGGCTCGGCACCTCGCGCGCCGCGAGATCCTCGGGCAGGTCTTCTCTCGCCGCCGGGTAGCCGATGGCCACGGCCACCATCGACTCGAACTCTGCCTCCGGAACGCCGAGGGCTTCGTAGACGCGCTCGTGATGCACGCCGCCCATGGCGCGCGCGACGAGACCGAGCTTTTGTGCCTGAAGGGCCAGCGAAAGCCACGCGGCGCCGGTGTCGAAAGCTCCGGTCCGCACCGGCTTCCCGGTTTCGGGATGAATACGGCGCGCGAACACGAAGACCAGGAGCGGCGCTTTGCCCGCCCAGCGTTGATTGTTCTCTTTCAGGAGCGGACGCGTGCGCGCGAGGCTCTCCGGATCGTTCGCGTAGACGAAGAGCCAGGGCTGCAGGTTCGACGCCGACGGCGCCCAACGCGCCGCCTCGAACAACGAGAGGAGCGTCGCTTGAGGCAACGCCTCGGAGGCGATCGCGCGGCGCGACCAGCGATCGATGAATTGCGGATCGATCGACGCCTCGGCGAGGCGACCAGGCGCAGAGGAAGGGACGATGCTTTCGGATGCGGGGGCTGTCATGGGATCTTTCGAGAGTTTGAACGGGTCTGGGCAGCGCCCGGCGATCAGCGCGCGCGGGCGGGATCGAAGCGCGCGCGAAAGTCCGAGATCAGCTCTTCCGCCTGGGCTCGCAGCACGCCGCGCACGACCTGGACGCCGTTGCGCTCGAGGCGTTCGGCTCCGCCTCCGCGCACGAACGGGTTGGGATCATCGCAGCCGATCACGACTCGATCGATCCCGGCGCGCAAGATCGCGTCGACGCAAGGCGGCGTTCGGCCTTGGTGATTGCAGGGCTCGAGGGTCGCGTACAAGGTCGCGCCCCGCGCCAGGAGCCCGGCTTCGCGCAGGGCCTCTACCTCGGCGTGCGCCTCCCCGGCGCGGCGGTGGTAGCCGACCGAGATGATGCGCCCGCCCGAGGCGACCACCGCGCCGACTCGAGGATTCGGGTGGGGCTCGCCGTTTCGCGCGACGTAGAGCGCGAGCCGCATGTAGCCTTCCTCCGCTCGCCAGTTCGGGACCAGGGAGAGGCCGCGACGTCGCGGTTCGGCGAACCAGGTGGTCGGGATGGAGAGACTTTGCAAGGCGGTTCTCCTGCGAAATTTAGAGGAGCGTCGCCGGCAGGGTTGCCGACTCCGACGACGCCCGAAGCGATCAGTAGCGGTTTCGAGCGCACGCCTGCCCGACCACCGCCGAGACCGGCGGTTCGTCGAGCGCGCTCAGGCCGAGCTCGTGTCCGAGCTTCTTCTGTTTCGAGCGGAGATAGCGCACGTTCTCGGGGGTCGGCTCGGTGAGGAGCGGGACGCGCTCCACGATCTTCAGGCGGTAGCCTTCGAGCTCCGTGAACTTGGCGGGGTTGTTGCTCATCAGGCGGATGGTCGTGACGCCGAGATCGGTGAGGATCTGCGCGCCCACGTCGTACGAGCGCGAGTCCACCGGCAAACCGAGCTCGAGGTTCGCCTCGACCGTGTCGAGCCCACGATCTTGGAGCTGGTACGCGTGGAGCTTGCTCGCGAGGCCGATCCCGCGCCCCTCGTGACCCCGCAAGTACACGACCACGCCGAGCTCCGCTTCGGCAATTCGTCGTAGCGCCCCGGAGAGCTGCTCGCCGCAGTCGCAGCGAACGGAGGCGAAGATGTCGCCGGTCAGGCACTCGGAGTGAACACGCACCAGCACGTTCGAGGCTCCAGACAGTTGCCCTCGAACCAGCGCGACGTGCTCGAGCCCGTCCACCAGTGAGCGGTAGGCATGGGCCGTGAAGACGCCGTGGCGCGTGGGGAGGCGCGCGGTGCCGAGGTGCTCGATCAGGCGCTCGCGGCTGCGCCGGTAGGCGGCGATCTCGTCGATGGTGATGAACACGAGCCGGTGCTCCTCTGCGAAACGCTCGAGCTCACGACCGCGCAGCATGCTGCCGTCCGCGCCGACGATCTCGCATAGCGCTCCGGCGGGCTGGAGGCCAGCCAGGCGCGTGAGATCGACCGCCGCCTCCGTGTGGCCGCGCCGTCGCAGCACGCCGCGGCGGTTCGCGCGCAGGGGGAACACGTGACCCGGCCTGACGAAGTCGCTCGCGGAAGTCCCTGGATCGGCGAGGGCGCGCAGGGTAGCGCTGCGATCGGCCGCCGAGATGCCGGTGCTGGTTCCATGCCGGAAATCGACCGAGACCGTGAAGGCGGTGCGCTGCGACTCGTGGTTGTCCGCCACCATCAGCGGCAGCTGCAGCGCCTCGAGGCGCTCTTCGGTCGTGGCGACGCAGATGAGACCGCTCGTGTGGCGCACCATGAAGGCGAGGGCCTCCGGCGTCACGCGCTCCGCGGCGATGATCAGGTCCCCCTCGTTCTCGCGCCCGGCGTCGTCGGCGACGACGACGAACTCGCCGCGACGGAGCGCGGCCAGAGCCAACTCGACGTTCTTGTGAGGCATGGGTGAAAGGCGGGTCGTGCCCGCCGTATCGCTCTAGCACAGAATTTTGGATGAGAGTCCATTATTATAGACAAGTGAATCGGGCTTGCTCGCCGGTCATCTTGCCCACGTGCGCTCTGCGGTTGTGGTTGAAACTCTCTTATAGTAGACAGTTGGCTCCGACATGACGACCACGCTGATCATCACGGGTAGCCCCTCCGGAAGCTCTCGCACCGCCCGCTTGGCGGGCATCGTCGGTGAGCGCCTGGCCGCGCTCGGCTCAGACAGCACGCTCCTCGACGTGCGGGCGCTGCCGGCGGAAGATCTCCTGCACGCGCGCTTCGACGCTCCCTCGATCGTCTCCGCGCTGGAGCGCGTCGCCGCGGCTCAGGGGGTCGTCGTCGCAACGCCGGTCTACAAGGCCTCCTACTCCGGCGTGCTCAAGACGTTTCTCGACGTCCTTCCGCAGTTCGGACTCCGCAACAAGGTCGTCCTGCCGCTCGTGACGGGCGGAACCCTCGCTCACGTGCTCGCGATCGACTACGCGCTCCGCCCGGTCCTGAGCTCGCTCGATCCGCTCCACATCGTCGCCGGCCTCTTCGTGCTGGACAAGCAAATCACCGTCACTCCGGAAAGCGGCGTGGAGCTTGCGCCGGAGCTCTTGCCGAAGCTCGACGAAACGCTCGCCAACTACGCGGCGAGCCTGAAGCGGGTCCACGCTTGAGCTAAGAGCCGGTCCTAGAACCTCTCCCGTCGCTGGCCTACGGATCCGCGTCGCATTCCTGCGTTGCTCCTCCTCAGCGTGCTTCAACACGCGTCGTCGTCGCGCCTTGGTCTGCTCGCGTTCTTGGGACAGCTCGGTCCAAGGTTGCGGGGCCAGAGCGCTCGCGGCTTTGGGACGAGCGAGTTCGGCCGTTCGTCTGACGGCGAAAAGGGCGGACAGGGCGACGCACGGCGGAGCTTGCCGAGCGGCGGGCGAGCTCCGTGGAGCGCTCGGTTAGCCCTTCAAGCTGGGAACGCCGGCGTAGAAAATGGCTTGCGCCCTACGCCACCACGCGCACTGACGCGTCGCAGGTGCGGCGCACCACCCGAGACGGAACGCTTCAACGAGCTGCCGCGGCGCGAAGGGGCGCGGGCGGAGCGAGCTCGTTCAGGAGCGCGTTGAAGCGCGCGATCCCGAAATGGTTCACGAGCACACAGCGCCGGCCGAGGCGCTTGGCTTGTTTTCGCGCGCGCCAGACGGCGGCGTGACTGTTGACGCTCGTGACGACGACGACCACGTCCGAGCGTTGAACGAGGGCGTCCAGCGTGGCGCCTCCCCGTCCGGACTGATCGCCGCAATGAAAATCGAGCTCGACGCCTGCCTTGGACGCGCGCTCCCGATAGATTTCCTCCGCTCGATCGACTCCGCCGACGATGCCGATGTGCATGTCTTCTCTTATAAGAGATGCCTTGTCTACGTCAATGGAGTATGCGGATGCGGTCCTGACTCTGTTTTCGAAGGTGACTAAATGAGTCAAGAATGCGGGGTCAGGCCCCCTCAAGCCGCAAAGTGCGGCGTTTTGGAGCTCGAAGTATTAGTCTTCTTTTCCGCTAGGGTGAGTTGCAAAGCGTTTGCCCTTCGTTATACTAGAAGCGTGGTCCAATCTGTTACACCGCAGCAGGCGTTCGAGCTGATCTCCAAGGGCGGCGTCGAGGTGATTGACGTCCGCGAGCCCCGCGAGTGGTCCACGGGCCACCTGGCGGCGGCCCGCTTGGTCCCGTTGGCGACGTTCCGCAAGAACCCGAAGGCGGCGCTCTCTCAGGACGGCGTCGTGTTCGTGTGCGCGGCCGGCGTTCGCAGCGAAGCTGCAGCTCGGCTAGCGGCGTCGCTCGGCTTCAAGCAGGTGTACAACCTGT
>JAEZYO010000626.1 GCA_023419055.1 Pseudomonadota bacterium
GGGGAGCTGCGAGAGCAGCTTCTTCCCGATCGAGCCCTTGGTCTCCGCCGTCGCCGGGACATGGAGCGAGAGGTACTGCGACTTCTGGTAGAGCTCGTCGATCGAGCCGACCGGCTCGGCGCCGGCTTCCTTGATCGCTTCGGCCTTCACGAACGGGTCGAACGCGTACACCGTCATGCCGAACCCCTTCGCGATGGCGGCGACCGCACGACCGACCGCGCCGAAGGCGTGGAGCCCGAGCGTCTTGCCGCGGAGCTCGCTGCCGGTCTTGCCGTTGAAGCGACCGCGCGCGCTGTAGATGGCCATGCCGAACACGAGCTCGGCGACCGCGTTCGCGTTCTGGCCCGGCGTGTTCATCACGGCCACGCCCTTCGCCTTGGCGGCGGCGGTGTCGACGTTGTCGTATCCCGCGCCGGCGCGCACCACGAGCTTCAGCTGCTTCGCGGCGTCGAGCACCTCGGCGTCGACGATGTCGCTGCGGATGATGACGGCATCGACGTCGGCGACTGCCTCGAGCAGCGGACCCTTGCCCTTGTAAGACTCGAGCACGCGGGCCGTGTAGCCGGCTTGCTTGATGATGCCGACCACCTCGTCGCGGGCGGCGGCAGAAAAGGGCTTCTCAGTGGCGAGCAGTACGGTCTTGGACAAGTGTCACCTCAATGAAAACTGGGCACGGGCCCTGAAATCGGGGGACCCTTGCCTAGCCGCGGAGAGGGCTCGGGGCAAGGGCGCCAGGCTGATTTCGTGCTCCACCACTACCAAACCGTCGAGAGCGCGCGGCCCCGCGAGCGCCTGCGTCCGCGGACCCTGGCGCTAGCTTCGGCCGAGTTGGTCGAACGGGCCGCGGACCGCGACGGTGAGGCCGTCTTGCTGCAGATTGAAGAAGAGAGTCTTGCCGTCCGGGGCGAAACACACACCGGCGAGCTCACCGCGGCTCTTCGCGTTCCGCGCGACGTCGAGCAACCGCCCGTTTCGGGTGAGCGCGCGGATGTATTGCTCGCCGCTCCCGTCCTCGGCGAGGTAAACGTCGCCCCACGGCGCGAGCGTGATGTTGTCGGGCATGTCGAGATCGTCCTCGTCCTGAGACTCGGCGATCAGCGTCAGGCTGCCTGGCGTCCCGGCGCGCTCCGGCGTCAGACGAAAGATCTGCCCCGTGCCGTTTGCTCCGCCGCTCGTCGAGCAGATCGTCACGGCGCCCTCACCGAACCAGATCCCTTCGCCGCGGCAGAGCTGGGCTGCTCCGAGCTCCTGCGCTTGAGCGCGCAGCGAGTCGTCCGCGGGCTCTGGGTTCGGAAGGTCGACCCACGCGACGGGACGCTTCGTGCCCGGCGCGGTCGCCTCGCGAAGCTCGAACCGTGGCGAGCCCGAGATGGCGAGCGCCTGCAGCTTGCCTTCGAAGGGCCGCGCGGGATCGCGCGGCAAGAAGCGATACAGACAACCGTCCGGGCGATCCTCCGTGAGGTAGACCGCGTTGGTCTCTGGATCGACGCACGCCGCTTCGTGGTTGAAGCGGCCGTAGTGGCTCAGCCGGCGCGGGGTAGCGACCTTGGCCGCGTCCGTCGGGCAGAGGAAAACGTAGCCATGACCCGGGTCCACGCTCTCTTCACACGTGAGCCAACCCCAAGGGCTTGGACCACCGGCGCAGTTTCGCATCGTACCGGTCAGCACCAGGTTGCTCGAGACGCGGTCGAGCTTCTCGTCGAGCACGACTCGCGTGACGCCCCCGTAGGCCTTCGCGTCGTACGCTTCGGGCGGAGGGTTCGAAGAGTAGGCGCCCGCGCGGGCATCCCGATCGCACTCGTGATTGCGCATCAGGATCAGCGTGCCGTTGGGGCCGGGAAAGCAAGCCATCCCGTCCGGCCGCCCAGGCACGCGGTAGCCGTCCGACATGCGGTCGAAGGTGCGATCCACGACGCGGTAGGTGAAGCCTGCCGGTAGGTCGAGGAGGCCTTGGGGATCGGGCAAGAGCGCGCGCCCCTTCGCGAGCGGAGGCGGACTTTCAGCCCGCCGGTCGAAAAGGAACGGCAGCGGGGAAAGCGCCACGACGGCTGCGCCGCCGACTTTCAGCAGAGTTCTTCGTTCCAACGCGTTCTCCGAGAGCGAGCGAAGTGTAGCGCCGTCTTTTCGAGAAGCAGGCGGCATTTCGCTCACGCGGGCAGGCTCGGGCGGGATTGACATCCGCTCCGCTACGGCGTGAATTGTGCGGACCACCAGCACTCGGAGACCCCGCGCAACGTGTTCGCGCCGGGTCCCCAACAATCAGGAGATAGCCATGGATTTCGAAGTCCCGCCGCTGCCGTACGCGAAGGACGCGCTCGAACCGGTCATGAAGCAAGAGACCTTCGAGTACCACTACGAGAAGCACCACAAGGGTTACATGACCAACCTCAAGGGTCTCATCGACGGCAAGCCGGAGGCTCAGAAGTCGTTGGAGGAGGTCATCAAGACGAGCTCGGGCGGCGTGTTCAACAACGCGGCCCAGGTCTGGAATCACACCTTCTTCTGGAACAGCATGAAGCCCGGTGGCGGCGGCGCTCCCCCCGCCGGTGACGCCGCGGACCTGATCCAGGGCCTCGGCGGCTGGGACAAGTTCCGGGCGGATTTCATCAACTCCGGGATGACGCGCTTCGGCTCCGGCTGGGCGTGGCTCGTGCTCGACTCGGGCAAGGGCGCGATCCTCTCGACGCCGAACGCCGAGACCCCGCTCACCACGCCGCAGAAGCCGCTGCTCACCGCCGACGTCTGGGAGCACGCTTACTACCTCGATCACCGGAACAACCGTAAGGCGTTCCTCGAGGTGTTCTGCGACAAGCTCCTCAACTGGGACTTCGTGATCAAGAACCTGCGCGGCTGAGCTCGCCGGGTCCACAAAGCAAGAGCGCGCCGTCACCCTAGTGGGT
>JAEZYO010000681.1 GCA_023419055.1 Pseudomonadota bacterium
CGCCCTGCAGCGGCTGCCACCGCTCGTTCGATCCGTACGGCATCGCGCTCGAGAACTACGATCTGGTCGGCAAGTTCAGGACCATGGACGAGCAGGGGCGCCCGATCGACGCTTCCGTGACGCTGCCCGACACGGTGGGCGGGGGTACGGCGACCGACGCGGTAGCCGTGGGTCAGGCGCTCGCGACGAGCGGCGCCTTCTCCGCCTGCGTCGCCACCAAGCTCCTCACCTATGCGCTCGCCGAGACCGGCGTGAAGGGCGACAGCTGCGCGACGAAGGTCGTCGCGGATTCTTTCAAGACGAGCGACCAGTCCTTCTCCGCGCTCGTGAAGGCCGTCGCCATCTCCAAGACTCTCACCCATCGTTCGGGAGGCTGATCAAGTCATGAGATCTTACCGTTTCGCTCGGCGCTCGTTCCTCGCCAGCATCGGCGGCGCCTTCGGGCTCCGCATCATGCTCGACGACTTCGAGGCCATGGCTCAGGGTGCCACCTCGCCCCCGCGCTTCTTGATGACGCACTGGCCGGTCGGCACCGTCAAATACAAGTTCCTCCCGAACGGCGGAGCCGTGCCCCAGGGCGTCGGCTCGATCACGGAGTTCTCGTCGATCCTGAAGCCCTTCGAAACCGCGGGCCTGAAGGACGACATGTCCCTGATCTGGGGTCTCCGGGACACGGGCAACGCGGGCGGCGGCGGCGGGCACGAAGCCGGAACCCCGATGACCACGACGGGCACGAGCTGCCCTGGCACTCGGCAGAACGGCGGCGAAGGCGACGACGGCTGCGCCGGCGGCCCGTCTTGGGACCAGATCCTGCTCGAGTCGGTCAAGGATGACGCGACGACCGGAGCGGTGAGCTTGAAGCGCCCGGGCATCGGTTACGCGAACGCGATCTGTGACGAACGCATCGACTCCCAGGAGACGTCGACCCGCTGCCTCTCGTACGGGTACCAGACCCAGCAGATCCAGTCCGTGAACCCCGGCGGCACGATCACCGAGCACGTGCCGCTCCTGCCGGAGCTCAGCCCCGCGCAGCTCTACATGAAGCTCTTCACGGGCTTCATGCCTGGGGGTGACAGCCCGGCCAACATGGAGGCCGCGCGCCGCGCGCTGATGGGCCGGAAGAGCGTGCTCGACTACTGCCTGCGCGAGCTCGATCGCCTGAAGACGGTAGCGCCGGCCGCCGAGGCGCAGAAAATCGAGATTCACGCGGAGGTGTGCCGCAAGATCGAGATGCAGGTCTCCGACCTCTTGAACGGTGACATCGTCACCCCGAGTGGTTGCGTCGTGCCCGAGGCGCCCGACCCGAACATCGTCGGCGAGAGCGGCTCCAAGTTCGACTACAACAACCCGACGACGAGCACGGCCGACGACGAGATCCACCACGAGATCGGCAAGCTCCACGCGGGGATCCTGCTCGCGGCGTTCCAGTGCGACATCATTCGCGTCGGTACCTTCCAGTGGTCCCCGGGGACCAACCACGTGTCCTTCAAGGGACAGTACCCGGGCGAGGCGAACTCGATCTACATGCACCACCCGCTGAGCCACCGCATCAACGGCGCGCCGCGTTCGGAGACGTTCGAGGGACCCTCGTCGAACCCCGACACGCAGGAGGTCGTCGAGTTCTTGTGCAACGTGCAGACCTGGTACAACGAGAAGACGGCCGAAATCATCAGCATGTTCAAGAACGCCACCGATCCGTTCGGTGGCAACATGCTCGACAACACCATCATCCCGTACGTCACCGAGGTGGCCGAGCAGAACCACTCGAGGAGCCCGAAGGCGGCCTTCATCTTCGGCGGCAAATCGCTCGGCATGCAGGGCGGCAAGTACGTCAACTTCGAGAGTGGTCAGGGCAGGCCGCACGTGGACCTGTGGGCGACGATCGCGCAGGCCTACTTCAAGAGCGACAACCCGATGCAGTACCTCGGCGATCTCGAGTTCGCGAGCAACCCGAGCCCGATCCCCGGCCTCTGGGTCCCCGTCTGAGCTGGAGCGGAACATCGACAATCACCCTGGGCGCTTCGACGGCGAGGCGTCGCGTCGTTCTCGTCGCAGTGCTCCTCGGCTCGAAAGCTGAGAAAGGCGCCGCCGTGCTCGCGGAGCACGATTTTTTCGGGAAAATCCGGCGCGAAAAATCCGGTTCGAGAGCAATCATGCCCGTTTTTCTCGCGCTTGCTCCGATCGTCGGCCGGGGCTAGTTTCCCGGCCGATGAGCGAGGGCGAACTGACCGAGAGCGAAGATCTGGATGCGGCCTGGGACGATGTGCCGCCGCCGTCGTTGCCGATTTCTTCGGCGCCGCCACCGAGCGTGAGCAAGCTCGAAGGCCCCGAGGAGCTCGATTCCGGCTGGGACGACGAGCCCGAAGCGCCCCGCCAAAAGTATCCGTCTCGTAAACGTCGCGAACCTGTGGCCGTGGTCCTGGTGGAGCCCGCGGCCGCGGAGGTCAGGCCCGTCGGCCCGAACAAGCGGGAACGGCGGGAGCAGCGTCGGCGCAATCGAGCTCACGCGGATCAGCGAGAGCGGGAACGCAAGACGCAACGCAAAGTGGAGCGACGAGAAGCGGCGCTGGCAGCTCAAGCAGAGCGAGAGAAGGCCCGAGCAGAGCTCGAGAAGGCGCGCGCCAAGGCGGCTCGCAAAGCTGCGAAGGCGAAGAAGCAGGCTCGGGCTGCGAACGAGCAAGAGGCTCGCGCGAAGGTCGCCGACAAGAAGAGCTCCGAAAAAAAGCCCAGCGAGAAGAAGGTAGCCGAGAAGGCGCCGGCCGAGACGCGCTCGCGTGCGATCGTCGAAGCGCCTCGCCGGGGACCTCACGCGCTCGTCACTGCGGGCGTCGGCTTCGTGTTGTTGCTCGTCGCCGCGCTCTACGCGTTCTTTCTTCGCTGACGCTCAGGGACTCGGAAACACGGCCTGCGGCCCCGCCTCGAACGAAACCTCGATTTCGGCAGCGTTGAGCGCCGCGTCGTAGATTCGAAATTCGTGGATGGCGCCCCCGAGCTCGGCGTCGGTCCCGAACTGCGACTTGCCGAGCCAGTTGTTCACGTCGTTGATCCCCGAGAGCTTGTCGAGGAACGCGACCTGCTTCTCCAGCACGCTGTTCAGGTAGAGGGACATCGAATCGTTCTGGTCGTCCACCACGAGCGCGACGTGCGCGAGCTCGCCCTCGGGGAGCGCAGTCGTCGCGTCGATGAAGAGCTCCGCCTCGCCCGCTCCCGACAGGGAAAATGCGGCGCGCAGCATGTCGGAGTAGGCGGCTTTCGGAGTGAGGAACAGGTACGTGTGACCGTTGATAGAGTCGTTCGCTGCCTGGAAACTATCGCCGAAATCGAAAATGCGTTGCCAGGGGTCGCCCCCCGCCCAGGTGATCCAGACCTCGAACGTGGCGTCGCCGAGGCCGGAAATCAGGTTATCCGGGAGATCCAGGTACTCTCCGGTGCCGAGGCCGCCGAGCGCGAGCGTTCCTTCCGCGACGAGCTCGGTGCCGATCACGGTGCCGTGTGCGCCGCCCTTCGAGTCGAGGGCTACCGTGCCCATGCCATCGAAGCTGTAGCGATGGAGCAGGGCATCACTGCGGAGGGTGGCTCCTTCACCCGCTTCACCGCCCGCGCCCCCTGGCACGCCCGCGTCCGTTCCGCTGCCCGCGTCGCCGCCGACAGCGCTGCCTGCGCTGCCCCCGCCGCCTGCGCTGCTTGCGCTGCCCCCGCTCCCCCCGCTCCCGCTCGAGTCGCCGGCCTGCCCGCCGCTGGTGCCGGCCTTGCCGTTCCAGCTGATCGCGTCCACCGTTTGAGGCGAGCAGGCGAGGCCCGAACACACAGAAAAAACCAAGGCGACCCGGCGCATCAGAACACCGCTCCCAGGCTCAAGCTCAAGAGCCCCATCGGTGCGCCAGCCTCCGCGATGTCCTGCTCGTTCACGCGCACGACGGTCTTGGACCACGCCGCCATGAGATTGGCTTCCAGGCTGCAGGATGCGCCGTGAAACGGTTCGAGCCAGAGCCCCGCGCCGACCGACGTCAGCCCCGACCAGGTTCGACTCTGGTGCGGCTCATACGGCGCGACCGCGTCACCGTCGACCGCGACGGTGTAGAAACCGTTACCCACCGAGAGGAGAGGCTGGACGACGAGGCTCGGCAGGAAGCGGATGACGGCGTCGACCGTGGCGTAGCCCTGCTGCGCGCTCACGACTCCGACGGAGTTTTCGATCTCTGGCTCGCTGCCCATGGCGCTCGCCGAGAGGCGGAGATCGACGGTGAGGGGCGGATCGCCGATCGCAGCTTCCGGGATGCTGGCGCCCACCCGAGCGATCGGTGTCCAGACCGTCTCGAATCCCCGGAAACCGTGCAATAGACCGAAGCCCACCGAGACCTGCGCGCCTCGGCCGTGGCGCTCGGGCTTCGGCTGTGCAGGAGGGGTGACGGGCCGCTCCTTGCGCCGGCTCGGCGGGGGATGGCTCTCGCCCGTGACGGACAACTCCGCCAACCGAGCTCGCACGAGCTCGACCGCTTGAACGGCGAGCCACGACGCCCCCCGGCTGGCGTTGCCCGCCTCCACGCGCAGCCGCTGAACGAAGGTGCGCTGGAGCGAGCGATCCGAAACCCAGAGCTCGGCCGTGTGCGTTCCGCTGCCCTCCGCGACCTCTTGTTCGACGAGCAGCACGGCCGCCGGGTGCAGATCACGAGCCGAGCTCTCGACCGCGATCTTGGGATCCGTGTCGGCTTCCACGGGAACGACATAGAGCTCGAAGCCTGCGGCATCGAGCTCACCGCGCACGCGCGCGAGCACCTCCGCGGCGAGCTCGTTCTCGACCGCCGGCTCGAGCAGCACCACGCGATGTCGGTAGTCGGCGCGGGCGGGCGATACCAGCGAGAGAAAGCTGGCGACGGCGAGGACCAGACGTGACGATCGAAAAGCGCTCACGGCGCGGGGCGAGTCGTTCCGTGAGAGGCGGTCTCGGCCACGATCTTGCGAGCCGCGGCTGCGTAGGGGCCGTTCGGGTAACGCTCGAGGTACGCGTCCGCCTCGGGTCGCGCCGCGGCGGCGCCGCGTTGCTGGTACACGAGCATCACCTTGCGGCCGAGCGCTTGTGGCACATACGAGCCCTGCGGGCTCTCCGCGAGGTAGCGCTCGTACCACTCGAGTGCACCGCCGCCTTCGTCTTCCTTGAGACGACCGAGGAAGAAGGCCGCGTCGCGTGCAGGGCGCGAGCCCGGGAAGCGCTGCCGCTCGGCGAGCAACGCACGCTGCGCGATCGCTCCGCGCCGGCCGTACCGGGCCGCGTCAGCGAGCGCGGACAGGTCTTCGATGGAGCTCGAGGCGAAGACTCGTTCGAGTCCCCGTCGCTCGGCCTCGTCGATGACGCCCGCGAAGTCGCCTTGGGCGACCAGCTGGCTCCACGTCGCGCCGCGAGCATCGGGTCTCCCGGCCATGGCCCGGCTCGTCGGTGTTGCCCCTGGCAGCGGCTCTTCCGCGGCCTGGTCCGCCCGAGTGGGATCGCTCGGAGTCGGCGGTGGCAGGCCTGCAGTCGCCGTCGTCTGCGCGTCGTCGACGGTGACTCGACCTTTCGCACCGAACATGCGCTGACCGGCGCGAAGGGCGATGCCCGAGCCGGTGTGCGGCCCCGTGACTACGACGGAGCCGTGCTCCATCTCGAGCTCGAAGCGTTGTTCCGCCTCGATCCAGCGCACGTCGAACGCCGTTCCGGTCACTCGAACCGTGTACGGACCTGCCTCCACGCTCCAGTTTGCGCCGGGCTTACGGGCAATGGCCACGTGGACCTCGCCCTTGTTCAGCTGCACCCGTCCGCCGCGCGGGTCCAGGTCGGTGACCCGAGTTTCGCTTCCAGGGGCGAGCGTGACCTCCGAGCCGTCGGAGAAGCGGATGCGCGTGTCCTGGCTGCCGAGCACCACACCGTCTCGACCTTCGAGGCCGTGCGCGACCTCGTACGTCAAAGCGGGCGTCCGCAGCGCAAACCACGAGACGGCGACCAGCAGCGCGGCCGCGGCGGCGAAACCCGGTGCCCAGACCCAGATCGGACGGAACGTGCGGGACTTCTTCGCGAGCCGCGCCTCCAAACGATGGAAGGTCGCCTGCTCGCGGCGGGGGGGTTCACCCTGCAAGGTTTCTCGTGCCAGCCGAACGAGTTCGGTCACGGCCCGGTCGTTATCTACGGCGTCGTCGACGCTCACTCGCTAGCCTCCGGTGCTGCCTAGTGTAGTTAGGTAGTCCGCGAGAAATGGATCACGTTTCGCAAAAAAAGAAACGCGCTGCCAGGCTCGGGTGAAGCACCGTCTCACGGTAGGAACGGAAACGCCCATGGCGACGGCGACGTCCGCGACCTCCATGCCCTCGATGAATCGGAGGACGAAAGCGGTCCGGTCGCGCGCCCGGATGCGATCCAAAATGCGATAAAAGCGCACTAGCGCCTCTCGCGAATCGGTGTCGTCGTTCACGACGCGCAGGTCCGGGACCTCTTCGGCCTGCGAGAGACCGACCCAGCGCCGAAGTTTTCGTCGGCGGATTTCTCGGCGCGTGGTGAGCACCGTGATCGAAATGATGAAGGCTTTGAGGGCGGCGGGCTCGCGCAGCGTCTGCACGCGATTGAAGAGGCAAAGGAACGCCTCCTGCACCACGTCCTCCGAGTCGTGCTCCGGGCCGAGCGAGCGCTGGACGATGCGGCGAACCATCGGCGCGAAGCGGTTCCAGGCGAGCCGCGGCGCTTCCGGATCGCCGTCCATCAACGCGCGTGCGAGCGCAGCGTTGTCCACCTCGACGAGGTCGGCAGAGGGGGCCGCGGAGAGCACCCTCGGATCCACGAGTTGGCTAGAGGCCACGCAAAAACATCGCCTGTGAGTGCGAGACCCAATTCTCGCACGCCGGCCGCTCTGCCAAATTCGTAATTTAGTTTTCTAATCCAGGCAAGAGGCTTGTGCGCACTCTTCGTGTCGTCGAAACGCGCGGAGCCAGCACGAAACCTGCCTACTTCGTTCGAGAGATGAAATTGCTGACGATGGTGCACGAGTAGGTGTGGGTGATTGTGCTCTCTTCGAAGAGCGCTCATCGCCGTTGCGCGCCGAACGCACGGTCCACGATCACGGCGGCCAAAATCACGCCTCCTGCCACGACGTTCTGCCAGAGCGAGCTCCCGACGAGGTTTACCGCGTTGAAGGTGAGTTGGAGCAAGCCCGCGCCGATCAGCACGCCGAAGACCGTGCCGCGGCCACCCTGGAGGGAGACGCCGCCGAGCACCGCCGCCGCGACAGCGTGTAGCTCGTAAGCCGAACCGAGTGACGGCGTCGCCGTCGGCAGATACGCGGCGTAGAGGATGCCGGCGACTCCTGAGAGCAACCCGCTCGCCACGAAGGTGAGGAGCCGAACGCTCCGAACGGGCACCCCCGAAAGGCGAGCCGCCTCGGCGTTCGAACCGATGGCGTAGCAATAGCGACCGAAGAGGGTCCGGTGCATCAAGAACGCGGTCACCAGGATCGCTACCAGGGCGAACCAGAAGGGCATCGGCAGGCCGAGCCCGGTGCCTTCACCGAGGAACCTGAAGCCCGGGAATTGACCTTGGAATCCTATGTCAGCGCCCCCGGTCAGCACTTCGGCCACCCCGCGGAGCAGGAGCATCGACCCGAGCGTGACGACGAACGGCTGGATCCCGAGCCAAGCCGAAACCGCGCCCTGCGCGACTCCGATCAGGAGCGCGAGCAGCGTGGCGATGACGACGGCCGTCCCGATGTCGAGCCCCTGCACCATCGAGAGCCAGCTCGTCGCGACCGCGGCGATGCAGATCACCGAGCCGATCGAGAGATCGATCCCGCCGGCGATGATCACGACCGCTTCACCCAGCGCGAAGAGCGCGATCAACGAGATGTGGCGCACGTTGTTGCGCAGGTTGTCGCCGCTCAAAAAGCTCGGGTTGAGCAGCGCCGTGAGGCACGCGAGCGCGAGCATCACTCCCAGCATCGACAGCTCCTTCTTCGCGATCGCGAAGAAGGGGCGCGGGCGAGAGAGCTCGGTGACCGGAGACGCTTCGATACCTCGAGTGGAAATCGTCATGTAGCGAGCCTCAGAATGTTCGCGTCCGTGAGCTCGTGGCGCGCGAGCTCTCCACGCAGCTTGCCCTGACCGAGGACGAGCGAGCGGTGGCAGAGCGCCGCTATTTCCTCGGCCTCGGAGCTCGAGACGATGACGCCCTTGCCCTCCGCGGCGAGCGCCCGAACGACGTCGTGGACGTCGCGCTTGGCCTTGATGTCGAGGCCGCGGGTCGGCTCGTCGAGGAGCAAGATGGACGGCTTCATCGCCATCCACTTCGAGAGCACGATCTTCTGCTGGTTGCCGCCGGAGAGCATGGAGGCGGGGCCGCCGCCCCGAATCCCGAAGCGGGCCTTGAACGGCGCCGCGATCGCGTCCTCGTCTTCGAGCAAGAATCGGGAGAGGGAAGGCAGCGCGATGTTGCGCTCGACCAACATGTCCAGAATGAGCCCCTGGGACGCGCGCTCCTCGGGTACGTAAGCGAACCCGAGCTTGATCGCGTCGCTCGGCGACGCGATGGCGGCTTTCTTGCCGCGCACGGAGATCGAGAGGTCCGTCGGGCGCGCGCCGAACAGGCCGGAAAGCACGCTGGTTCGGCCCGCCCCCACGAGCCCGGCGAGACCCAAGATCTCGCCGGCCCTGAGCTCGAAGCTGACTCGCCCGTCGACCTTGAGCAGCACGTCGTTCGAAGGCTCTGCCGGGCTCGCGCTCGAAGTCTCGCTCTGACCGGCCAAGAACTCGACGAGCTTCTCGAGCGAGGCTTCGCGCGTCGGGAGCTCTCCGGCGATCCGCCCGTCCCGCAAGCACACCACGCGATCGGTGATCGACATCACCTCGCGCAGACGATGCGAGATGTAGACCATCCCGAGCCCTTGCTCGCGGAGCACGCGCAAGAGATCGAACAGCCGGCTCGCGTCCGCTTCGCTCAACGTCGCGGTAGGTTCATCGAGGAGCAGCACCTTGGCGTTCAGCGAGAGCGCTCGGGCGATCTCGACCCGCTGTTTTTGTCCCGGAGACAACGACGACAAGGTCGCGTAGGGATCGATGCCGCCGCCCACTCGGGTGAGCGCCGCGTGCGCGAGCTTGTAGAGCTCGGGCCGATCGATCACGAAGTAGCGGTGCGGCTCGTGGCCGAGCAGGACGTTCTGCCCCACGTCGAGATCGCCGGCCTGGATCAGCTCCTGGCGCACGAGAGAGACCCCGAGCCGAATCGCGTCCGCAGGCGTCGCGGGCGAGCGGCCCCCCATCGTGACGCGGCCGCGGTCGGGCGTGTGCACCCCGGCGGCGACCTTCATCAGGGTGCTCTTTCCGGCACCGTTTCCACCGACGAGGCCGACGATTTCGCCCGGCGCGACGCGAAAGTCGACCCCTTTCAGGGCCTTCACCCCGCCGAAGGATTTCTCGATGCCGGTGAGCTCGAGCATTCGCTACTTGGTGAGCTCGCGGAGTTCTTGCCAGAAGCTCGGCAGGTTGGCCTGGTCGACCGTGACGATGCCGGTGTCGACGGCGGGCGGGACGGCCTTGCCCTCCTTCGACTCCTTGAGCAGCTTCATCGACTGGTAACCGAACTCGAAAGGCTTCTGCACGATGGTCGCCGAGATGAGCCCCTCCTCGATCGCCTTCAGGGTCTCTTCTTCCTCGTCGAACGCGACGATGAGCGGCTTCTGGGCTCGGGCCGACTCGCGGATCGCTCCGGCGAGGCAGGGCCCGTTGTAGGACCAGAGCCCGACGGTGAGCACCAGGTCGGGGTAGCGCGCGAGCGCGTCCTCGATGTTCTTCTTCGCCTTGGTGCGGTCGGTATTGTCGAGAAACACGGGGAGAATCTCGAGCCCGCTCACGGTCTTGAGCTTCTCCTCGACGCCCGTTCGCCGCTCGATGGCGTTCTGCATGTCGATGCGGCCGACGAAGAGGGCGACCTTGCCCTTGTCGATCTTGGCGGCGGAAAGAGCCTTGAGCGCGGCGTCACCGGCGGCGCGCCCCGCCTCCACGTTGTTCGTGCCGACGTAGCTCTTGCGCTTCGACTTCGCGGCGTCCGAGTCGTGACACACGACCGGAATCTTCGCCGCTACCTTGTCGATGATGCCGGTCATGCCGTCCGGGTTGATCGGGCTGATGGCGACGCCGTCGAAGTTCTGGACCAGGATGTCCTCGAGGAAGCGCTGCTGATCGGCGACGTCGCCCTTCAGGGGGCGGAACATCTCGACCTTGATCCCGAGATCCTTTTCGGCCTTTCTGACGCCCTTTTCGGCGATGTTCCAGAACTTCGACGAGTTGTTCGTCACGAACGCGAAGCGGGGCTGGCCGGGAACCTCCGTGGTGCCGGGCGCCGGAGTGGCCTCCGCTTCCTTCTTGCAGCCGCCTGCGTAGAGCAGAGCTGGAGCGAGCAGCAGGGCGGAGCGTCGCGAGAGCGTCGCGAGCGGAGCGTCGTCGGTCTTCTTCTTCGGCATCGTCGTCCTCCTCGAGATCACAGCGCTCGGAGCGCCGCCTGCCACCTATCGAGAACCCGCAGGTTGCCGAGGGTGTCTGCGTGACTCATCGCTGGGAAGCTCGCCTCGGTCTCCGGCAACGTGTCGGCGACGAGCTCGGCTTCGAGCGCGTATGTCGGCTTGTCGGTTCGCACCGTCACGGTTTCGGGGGAGCGCCCGTCGCGGACCACGGTAAAGCTCGTCAGGAGTCCCTGCCGATTGCCCTCCGGGATCCAGGGATTGGGGAGGACGATCTTGCCCTTTTCACCGAAGACGACCGCCGTCGTGCCGACGTCCTGGGTGATGGCGCTCGTCACCGACGCCGTGAACCCGGAGTCGAACCCGAGCAGCGCGGTCGCGAGCTCGTCCGCGCCGGTGGGGCCGATGAACCCGGAGGCCTCGAGGCGCACCGGCTCGTCGAAGGGCCGCCCGGCGACGAACCCGGCGATCAGGCGCGCGAACGAGACCGGATAGCCGCCGACGTCGAGAATGCTGCCGCCGCCGAGCGCCAGATCGAAAAGGCGCCCCTTCGGATCGCGCGGGACGCGGAACCCGAAGTCGGCGCGCACGTGGCGCACTTGCCCGATCTCGTCCGCCTCGAGCCGCGCGAGCACCTGCCGCAAGAGCGGGTGACACCGGTACATGAAGGCTTCCATCAAGAACACGCCGCGAGAGCGCGCCTTCGCGATCACGCGCTCCGCGCTCTTTTCATCGATGGTGAGCGGCTTCTCGCAGAGCACGTGCTTGCCGGCTTCGATGCACGCGAGCGCTTGCTCCTCGTGAAGGGGGTGAGGGGTCGCCACGTAGACCGCCTCCACCTGGGGATCGCCGAGCAGCTCGGAGAGCGACTCCGCGGACGACGGGAGCTTGAAGCGCTCGGCGAAGGCGCGCGCCTTCGCCGGTGACGAGCCCGCGACGCTCCGCACGCTAACGCGCGTGGACGAGCGCAGAGCTTCCGCGAAATCTCCGGCGATTCCGCCGGTGCCGATGATGCCCCAGGAAAGCGACGGTCGCATGCTCGCTCACTCCGCCGTGAACTTGTGAATCATCACGTGCTTGTAGGTCTGCCCCGGCTTCAGGATGACCTCGTTCTTCCAAGCGGGGACGTTGATCGAGTTCGGAAACTTCTGGGTTTCGAGGCACAGACCCGAGTACTGAGCGTAGGTCGCTCCCTTACCCTTGACGGTCCCGTCGAGGAAGTTCCCCGTGTAGAACTGAACGCCGGGTTGGTCCGCTTCGATCGTCATGACGCGGCCCGACTTCGGATCCTTGAGTCGTGCCACCGGGCGCAGCTTGTTCGGCTCGCCGTTGACGACGAAGTTGTGGTCGAAGCCGATCGGCTTTCCGCCCGCTTCCTTCAGGTCCTTCCCGATGACCTTGATGGTCGTAAAGTCGAACGCCGTGCCCTTGACCGGCTTGACTTTGCCGTCCGGGACAGGGTCGCCGGGCGTGTAGTTGTCGGCGAAGAGCTGGAGCTCGTGCTCCAGGATGGTTCCCGAGGCCTGGCCGGCGAGGTTCCAGTACGTGTGGTGGGCCATGTTGACGGTCGTGGTCTTGTCCGTCGTGGCCTGCATCTCGACGCGGAGCTCGTCGTCGTTCGTGAGCGTGTAGATCGTCGTCGCGGTCACCGTAACGGGGTACCCCACTTCGCCGTCCTTCGAGACGTACGTGAGCCTGGGCTCGGGGCCGTGCTCGGTCTCGCTC
>JAEZYO010000632.1 GCA_023419055.1 Pseudomonadota bacterium
GGCGGTCGAGCTCGATCCGAGCTCGGCCGATCGCGCGACGAACCTCGGGACGGTACTCCTGTTGCTCGGCCAGGTAGCAGACGCGGTCGCCGCGTTCGAGCGCGCGGTCCGGCTCGATCCCGGAGACGCGCGCGTGCACTCGGATCTCGGCACGGCCTACCTCGCGCAGAACAAGCTCGAGCGCGCCATCCCCGAGCTGACGCGCGCCGTGGAGCTCGACCCCACGCGCGCCACCTTCCGCTCGAATTTGGCGTACGCGTACGAGCAGCGGGGCGAAATCGATCGCGCCGTCACCACCGCTCGCGAAGCCATCAAGCTCGACCCGAAGCTCGGGTCCGCGTACATCAACCTCGGGACGGCGCTCGTGAAGAAGGGCGAGCTCGACGACGCCGAGCGCGCGTTCAAGAGCGCCGAGAGCATCGACCCGAGCGACCCGCGTCCGAAAGCGAACCTCGCGGATCTGGCGGAGCTCCGGAAGAAGCGCCCGTAGTCAGCCTCCCTCCCTGGAGCGGGCGTCGCGATCGACGCGAGCTCACGATTGAGCCAAGTGACTAACAAGCCCGGGAGCTCGCCTTCACTCGAGCTCCCGAAGGTCCTCCGCGCTCACTCCTCGTCGTTGCCCCCGCTGTCGCCCGGCTCCGCCGCAGCGCTGCGGCTCCGGCGCTGCGCGAGCCCGAGCGAGATCAGATAGTCGCGGCGCTTGATCGCGGTGCGCGCCACCTCGCGCCACTCGTGGAGCCAGCGCAAAAACTCGATCGCCTGCTTCTCGCGCTCCGGAGCGATGGCGTCGGGGGCGCGAAACTCACTCGGACGAGCCCCGCTCTTGGCGACGGAGATGAGGCGCCGGAGCTCGGACTCCTGAATCTCGTCCAGGATCTTCCTCGCCCCCAGGAGCTCCATGGCGCCCTTGCTCTCCTCGGCGCTGAGCCCGGCCGCCTTCCCCGCCCGCAGCATCGCGACGCGCTCGAGGAACCGCTCGACCCCGGCCACCGACGCCGGCCCCGTCGAGGCCACGAGATCCTCGAACAGGAACCTTTCCACCTTCGGGTAGCGATTCGCGAGCACCGCCTTCGCCGCCGAGAACGCGGGCGCATCCCAAGCATCGATCGCGTTCAGCGCTCGCGCCGCCTCCGTCTCGCTCACCGCGCTCACCGCGTGAACCGCCCGCCCATTGCGAAAGCCGAGCAGCGCTCCGTACATGCTCCAGCCCCGCTCGAGCTCGGCGTCGGTCAAACCTCGCGACAAGAGCTCGCCTCTCACCACGGGGTTACGTGCCACGGTCTTGAAGAAGCTCGCCGCTCGATTGAGCGATAGCTCGATCCGCCTCTCTGTGATTTCCATTTTTCCTCCTCTCGATGGCGGGTCCCCGCGCCATCGTTCCGAAGGGGAATGTAACCGGTACGGCGCCTTTTCCCCACTCCCCCGTACACCAGGCGAACATTTTCCTATGACGAGCCTCGCTGGAGAAGGTCACGGAGCTTCACCAACGGGTTCGAGGGTCCCCACGGCCGTCTCTCACCCCTTCACCACGGCCAGGAGGCTCATTGCCGCCTAAAACAGGCTGATTCCGGCACCCGATGAGGGCTGCGACCGCGCCGCGGAAGTTTCGCCCAGGCAAAAACACAGTGTTTCCGCGGCGTTCCAAGCTCCGAACCCGGGGTGGAGAGGATTCGAGAGGCTGGCTGAAGCTCGAAAGGCGTGGCTCGGAGCTCGAAAGCCGCGAGCAAAGCCTGCGCCCCCTATCGACTATCGACTTTGAACTCTGCCCTCCGCCCCCTACGCCTCGCGCAAGCGCACCATCATCGCCTCCAACGCGAGCGACGGCTGCACGTTCTTCTCGAGCTCGCCGAGCGCCGCGAGCACGATGCGGTGCCGATTTGCGAGCGCGAGCGCGAGCGCCGCGGCAGGCTCGCCGCTCACGCGGGCGGCGGCGCGCAGAGCGAGCTCCTGAGCGAAAAAGCCGAGCAGCTCGCCGAGCTCACGCCGATCGCCGCGGTTCCCTTCGGCAAACTTCAGCGCGGTCACCAGATCTTTCGCTTCGAGCGCCTCGATCGCCTTCGCCACGAACTCCTCGCGCTCCTTCTGACGCTCGGGATCGGCGAGCAAGAGCGCGAGCGACGCGCTGCCTTGCGCGAGGTGGGCGACCTTCGGGTCGAGCTTTCGAGCCTGGAGGATCTGGCGCAGCACCGCGTCCGGCAGCGGCCCGAAGCGCACCGGGAGCGTGCGGGAGCGGATGGTGTCGAGCAGGCGCTGCGGCCGGCTCGTGAGCAGCACGAAATGGGTGCGCGGCGTCGGCTCTTCGAGGGTCTTGAGGAGGGCGTTGGCAGCTTGAGGCGTGAGCTCCTCCGCGTCCCGGACGATGAAGACGAGGCTCTTGCCTTCGTGCGGAGGAAACCCCGCGCGCTCGAGCACTACCCGCCGGATCTGCTCGATGCTGATGCCCGCCGACTCGCCCGCGCCGATCACCCCTTTGTAGAGGCCGCGCTGGACGAGCACCACGTCCGGGTGTTTCGGCACGCGTGGGTCTTCTTCCGCGAGCGTGACGGCACGCTGGCACGAGCTGCAGTCGCCGCAAGCGAGCGGTCCGCGCTCGCAAACCAACGACTGAGCAAGCGAGAAGGCGGCGAGCTCCTTACCGACACCGTCCGGCCCTTCGAACCGGTACGCATGGTGCACTCGACCGCTCTCGAGCGCCCGGACGAGGGTCGCCTTGGCGGTGTCTTGACCGAGGAGCTCCGAGAACGGCATGAGGTTTTCGCTTACCCCGGAGGCTCCGCGAGGCAAACCCCCGCGCGCCGCCGCGCCTCCGAGCGAGCGCTATCGCTCGGGCGGCCCGACTCTGGTACGAAAACGAGTCGGGATGTCTGGCTTTGCGCTCAGCGACCTGCTTCGGCCCGAGCTCTCCGAGCTCTCCGCCTACCGGCCCACGCCGGGTGAGTTCCGCGTTCGGCTGGACGCGAACGAGGCTCCGCCGCTGCTCTCGGACGAGGCGAAGCGCCGGCTCGGCGAGGTGTTCGGCACGCTCGCGCTCGAGCGCTACCCCGACCCGACGTCGAGCGAGCTCCGAGAAGCGATCGCGCGACGGCTCTCGCTGAAGGCCGATCAGATCCTGGTGGGCGTCGGCAGCGACGAGATCATCGCGCTCCTGCTCACTGCGTTCGCGCGGCCCCGGCGCGCGAACGACGCGGTCACCATCGTGACCACCTCGCCCACCTTCGTGATGTACAAGCTGAGCGCCCGCTCGCGCGGACAGCGCGTGCTCGAGGTGCCGCTCGACGCGAGCTGGGGCTTCGCGGTCGAGGGCCTCGCCCGCGCGATCGAGTTCGGCGAGCCGCACCTCGTGTTCCTGGCGAGCCCGAACAACCCGACCGGCACCATGCCGACCGCCGAACAGCTCGAGGCGGTCGTGGCCGCGGCCAAGAGCTCGCTCGTGGTCGTGGACGAGGCCTACGTCGACTACGCCGATCGCGATCAGCTCGACTGCTTGCGGCAGCACGAGAACGTGGTCGTGCTGCGCACGCTCTCGAAAATCGGCTTCGCCGCGCTGCGGGTCGGCTGGCTCGCGGGCAACGCGGCGCTCGTGCGAGAGCTCGACAAGCTCCGGTTGCCGTACAACCTCTCGGCCCCCGCCCAGCGCCTGGCGAGCGTGGTCCTGAGCGAGCTCGAGCCCGAGCTCGCGCGCACGACTCGCCTGGTCGTCGCCGAGCGCGCGCGCCTGGCAAGCGAGCTTGCCGCGTTCTCGGGCGTCGAGGTCACGCCGAGTCAGGCCAATTTCGTCTGGGTTCGCACCGAGCGTCCCGCCGCCGAGGTGTTCGAGGCGCTGAAGCAGAAGAGCGTCCTCGTCAGAAGCTTTCACGAGCGCGGCGGTCGCCTCGCTCACCAGCTGCGCGTCACCGTCGGCACGCCCGCCGAAAACGACGCCTTCTTGGCCAGCTTGCGCGAGGTGCTTTGAGCCGTCGCGCGCTCGTCCTCTCTCTTGCGCTCACTTCGCTCGGCGGCTGCACGGGGGGCGAGCGCGTCACGCGCGTGGCGGGCGGCTTCCGCGAAGACGGACGCTACATCGACACGCAGAGCTACTCCGCGTTCACGAGCGGCGTGATCGCCGAAGCGAGCGGTCGTTACGCCGACGCGCGGATCTTCTACGAGCAAGCGCTCGACGACGACCCGAAGAGCCCCGAGATCCAGACGCGCGTCGGCGCGGTGCGCTGCAAGCTCGGCGTGCGAGGAGCCCGCGCGGAGCTCGACGCGGCCGAGCGCGCCTTCGACGAGGCGCTCGAGCTCGACTCGACCTTCGCGCCCGCCTACTACGAGCGCGCCGTTTGCGAGCGCGCTCGAGGAAAGCGCGAGGCGGCGCTCGGCGACGCCCAACGCGCCGTGAAATACGACTCCGCTCCGGTCGCTTACACGCGGCTCGTGAGCGAGCTCCTGTTCGAGGCTCGGCGGTCGAGCGAAGCCTGGGCGTGGCTCGACGCGCTCGTCGAGCGCACGCCGGATTCGGCCGAGGTCTGGAGCGCGTACCGGAGCGCCGCGGAGCGAAGCGACGACGCCGTCCGGCTGAGGCGAGCGCTCGCGAATCAGGTCCGGCTCGGCGCGCCGGAGCCTCGCCCCGAAGCGAGCGACACCGAGGCCATCGACGCGCTGCTCTTGCTCGGTGACCTGCCTGCGGCGCGCGTCGCCGCGAAAGCTCGGCGCTGGCGGAGCTCGGAGCTCGCGATCCGGAGCGTCGAGATCGGGGCGCTCGAGGTCGGTTACGAACAGGCGATGCTCGTGCTCGGCGCCGATCCCGGTGACACGGACGCGTGGATCGCAGCGCTCGTCGCCGCCGACGAGCAGCGCCACCCCGAGCGCTTCCAGGCGGCGCTCGTGGCCCTCGACCCCCGCCCCCTGCCTCCGAGCGCGCGCGCGGTCGATCTGCTCGTGGCGCTCCTCGGCCGGCGCGTGGGCGCCGACGCGGCTCGCGCGCTCCGACAGGCCTGGGAGGCCGGGTCCGAGCGCCGCTCCGATCGGGAGTGACTCACTCGCCGCCGAGCGCGACGGAGAGCGCGCGGGCTCGCCCGGTGACCTCACCGAGCTCGGCGCCGTCGGGTAAGAGCGCCGCGATCACCGCGCCGATGGCGTGACGCTCACGGATGGCGGGGGCGCGTTCGAGCGTGATGCCGCCGATCGCCACGAGCGGGATGCCGGCGCGCCGGGCGCGCGAGTCCGCCTGAGCGAGCCCTTCGAGCCCGACCACCCGATCGGGGTTCTCTTTCGAGGTCGTGCCGAAGACGGGACCGAATGCGACGTAGTCCGGGCGCGACGCGAGCGCGTCCTCGAGCTGTTCGAGATCGTGCGTGGAGACGCCGACCTTGAGTCCGGGCGCGATGCTGCGCACCTCCGCGAACGCGAGGTCGGTCTGCCCCACGTGCACGCCGTCGCAACCGGCGAGCACGGCGAGATCGGGACGATCGTTCGCGAACAACCAGCAATCGGCTTCCCCGCAGAGCGGGCGGAGCGCGCGGAGGAGCGCGAGCGTGTCTTTCGCGCTGCTCTTCTTCGCTCGCAGCTGAAGCAGACGCGGGCGCGCGGCGAGGAGCGCCTGCGCGTAGTCGAGGACCGAAATCGAGCGCCTTTCCAGGCTGTCGACGTCGACGATCGGGTATAGGCCGCGCACGGGGGATATGTTACTTCCGCCGCATGCGTGGCGCAGCCCTCGCGCTCTTTTTCTTGCTCGCCGCTCCCCTTGCCTGCGGTAGCCGCGAGCGCTCGAACATCGGAGCTCCCGACACGCCGGGAGACGAGCCCGAACAGGGCGCCGGCGGAGCCCCGGAAGACGCGGGAGTGAGCGACGCAGCGAGCGACGCCGAGGCAAGCGCCACGCCGGGTCAAGCAGCGAGCGAGCCGGCTCCCGCCGTGGACGAGAAGACCGCCGAGCTTGCCCTCGAACGGGCGCTCGAGCCCACGTCGATCGAGCAAGCGCCGTACGGGTTGCGCTTCGAGATCATCGAGCAGGGTCCCGAGCTGCCCTGGGCTTTCGTCGTCATGAACCGCGGCACCGAGCCCGTCGAGGTGGCGGTCGATCCGCGCTTGCTGCGCTTCGAGCTCGAGGTTCCGCCGCCGCCGCCCGATCCCGCGAAGAAGAAGGCGGTGAAGCCGGCGAAGCCGAAAACCGTGAAGTGCGAGCTCCCCGAAGCGATTCGGCCGGCGAAGGTCGACAAGCGACTCTCGATGCAGCTCGGGCCGGACGAGTACGTCGTGGAGCTGTTCGATCCGCGGCTCTACTGCCTCCCCACCGCCGGCAAGAGCCCGCTCGACGCCGGGGTCAAGGTGACGCCCAAGCTCGGCTGGCCCACGAAGACCAAGATCGTCTGGCGCAAGGGCAAGCGCGAGCAAGACGTGCTGCCCCAGGTCGCGCCCTTCGTCGCCTCACCGCTCGCGAAGCCCGACCAACCCGCGCCGCCCGCTGCCGCGCCCGAGAAGGCACCCGGGAAAAAGGCGGAGCCCCAGCCCGATCCCGGCGTGAAGGAGCTCGTCGGCAGCACGCTCACGCTCGGTGACGACTACCTCGCGCGGCCCGCTCCGCCTCCCCCCGGCCCGCTCGATCTGGTGCTGTCGCGCGGCTCCGATGCGAAGAGCGAGGAGACGGCCACCGTCACGGTGCGCGTGAAGAACATCTCCAAGGACCGGCAGCAGGTCTTCTTCCGCCGGGAGCTCCTGAGCTTCGTCGTGAGCGGCCCGGACGGCATGGTGAGCTGCGATCCGCAGCCCGACAGCCGCGTGCCCGACAAGCAAGCCTTCCGCGCTCTCGCGCCCGGTGGCGCGATCGAGGCCACGAGCCGTCTGATCGAGCTCTGCCCCGACGACACTTTCGCGCGCCCGGGCCTCTACCTCGCGCGCGCGCGCTTCAACCCGCACGTCTCGGGCGATGATTTCGGCATCGAGGCCGTCACCGGCGAGTTCACGAGCTCCGAGCCCGCGGTGATTCGCATCCGGAGCGGAGAGCTCCCGTTCCTCAAGAACCGACCGATCGTCCGCTCCCAGCACGGAGCCGAGCCCGAGAAGGCCTCCGAGCCCGCGAAGAGCGGCGAGTAGCCGGCGCTAGGGCGCGCTCGAGGCCGGCGCCGCGCTCGGTGCGGGCGCTGGGCTCGCGGCAGAGGCTCCGCCCGGCGACGCGCCTCGGCTCGCCTGAGCGAGCGCGTCTTCACGCTTCTTGTTGTACGCGGCCGCATCGAACGGGAGCGCGAAATCCAGATCGAGCGTCTTCCCGGCCTTGAGCTCCACCTTCTTTTGCACGGTCGCGCCCGTGGACGGCAAGAACGCCGTCACCGTCACGTCACCCGGCGGGATGCGATCGATCTCGAAGCGCCCGTCGATGCGCGTCACGTCGTGCGTCGAGTACTTGAGGACGAGGAGCTCGGCCGCGCTGTAGAGGCGCAGGTTGTCGAGCAGCAGGTAGCCACCCGGCTGTTGCGGGTAAATCTCCGCCGCGCCCTTGCCGAAGGGCGTCGCCACGAGCTGCGACGCCATCTTCTGGCCGATGAGGTCGGGCACGTAGGAGTACTTGTCCTTGCTCACCACCTCGAGCTTCTGCCCGAACGTGAGCGCGATGGTGCGAGTGCCGAAGGTGCAGCCTTCCGCTTCGAGCTTCACCTTCTCGGTCGCGGGCGGCACGTAGCCTTCGTAGCCGGTGACGGTGACCAGCACGTCCGCGAGCGTTCGTCCCGGCCCCTCTCGCAGCGCGGGCGCGAAGAAGGGTTTCGCCTGCGCACAGTCGGCGCCCACCTTGGCCACGACCTCGGGACGATCGACCGACGCATCTCCCGTCGAGCGCACGACGCCGCGAACGGTCGCCGTCTCACCCTCGAAGGCCTTCTCGGCTTTCGGATTGACGACCTGACTCACCTGCTTGGGATCGCCGCCGGGCAAGCCGGTCGCGACCGGAGCCGGTAAGCCCGAAGGCGTGGGCAGCCCCGTGGCACCGGGGCCGTACTCGTTGACCTCGGTCTCGCGCTTGGGGCAGCCCGTGAGGACGAGCGCAAGACCGAGGAAGAAAGCAGGCTGAAGGGAGCGATTCATCGACACGCCGCCAAGCGAAGCACAACGCACGGCCGAAGCTAGAGGCGCCTCGGCACTCAGCGACTCAGCGCCCGGCGAGGGTCGCCGCCTGCGCGAAGTCGAGCGTCGTACCCGGCAAGAGCCCGAGCAGGAGCACGAGGACCGCCGCGATCACGAGCGCGGAATTCACGAGGCCGGAGCTCATGGGTGTTGCGATCGGCGCACCGGGCTCCGGCTCGCGCATGTACATGAACACCAGGACCTTCAGGTAGTAGTAAGCGCCCACGACGCTGTTCAACAAGCCGATCACCGCGAGCGCGTAGAGCTCGGCGTCGATGGCGGCGCTGAAGACGTACAACTTCCCGAAGAAGCCGGCGAACGGAGGCGCGCCGGTGAGGGACAGCAAGAACACGGCGAACGCGAGCGCGGCGCCCGGGTGTCGCTTTCCGAGCCCGGCGAGGTCGGAGTAGCTGACCGCCTCCGCGCCGCGACGGCCGCAGAGGATCAGCGCGCCGAACGCGCCCACGGTGGAGACGCTGTAGGCGAACATGTAAAAGAGCACGCTCGCCATGGCGCCCCCGGCCTTCATGGCCGCGACCACGCCCACGAGCGCGTAGCCCGCGTGCGCGATCGACGAGTACGCGAGCATGCGCTTCACCGAGTCCTGACGGCCGGCGATCAGGTTGCCCGCCGTCATGCTGAGCACGGACAGGACCGCCAGGGCCGGCGGCCAGCCCGCGCCCCAGCTCATCAGGCGAGCGTCGCCGAAGCTCACGAGCAAGACGCGCAGCAGGATGGCGAACGCGGCCGTCTTCACGGCGGCGGCCATGTACCCGGTCGCAGGCGTCGGCGCGCCTTCGTAGGCGTCCGGCGTCCACATGTGGAACGGCACCGCGCTCACCTTGAACGCGAGGCCCACGATCGTGAGCGTGACGCCGATGAGGGCGACCGGGATGCTGACGGTGCTGCCCGCCTTGCCCGCGCTCATCAGACCGCTGCCGATCCCGGCGAGATCGGTGTGGCCGGTCGCGCCGTAGAGCAGCGCGCCGCCGAACAGCATGAGGGCGGCCGCGAAGCTGCCGAGCAAGAAGTACTTGAGCGCCGCCTCGCTCGCGCGTGGGCTCCCGCGACGCAGGCCGATCATGCTGTAGACGCCGAGCGACATCGTCTCGAGCGCGACGAACAGAGTGAGCAGGTCGCCTGCGGCGGAGAGCGCCATCGCGCCCACCGTCGAGAACAACAGCAGGGGGAAGAACTCGGCGCGGTCGAGCTGGTGCTCCGGCAAGTACCCGCCCGCGAGCAGCGCGGCGATGCCGCCGCCCAGGCAGAGCACGAAGCAGAAGAACAGCGCGAAGCGATCCATCATCAGGTACGGCGCGAGATCCGACGTACCGAGCTTCTCGGGGCCCACCATCCAGACCGCGAGGCTCACGAGCGCCCCGACGAACAGGACGACGGCGGCACCGAGGCCGAGCTCCGAGCTCCGGCCAGCGCCGGCGTCGACGATGATCCCACCGGGGCCGTAACCTTCGGGCGACGCCGGCTTGCCGAACGCTTCGGACAACATCAAAAGCAGCGCCCCGATGCTGACGACCAGGATGGGGGCTGCGGCGATCAGGACGCTCACGGCGCCTCCTTCTGCTCGGCAGGAGCCTGGACCTGGGCTTGCGCGCCCTCGTCCAGAGCTTTGGGTTTCTCGTTGGGATTCTTGGGATAGCCGCGCTCGAGCGGGCCGCCGCGCTTCGCCTGGAGGACCGCGAGCTCGTTGCCCTGGTTCTCCTGGTACGCGCGCCGCCCGTCCTGGAAGCGCTCGACCACGACCGCCACCGCGGGCTTCATCCGGTCGAGGAACAGGTTCGGGAACCAGCCGATGACGAAGATGAGCGCTACGAGCGGCGTGACGGCCACGATCTCGCGCGTGTTCATGTCGTTCAGGTGGAAGTTCTTGGGGTTCTTGAGCGGTCCGAAGAACATCTTCTGCACGACGCTCAGCATGTAGACCGCGGCGAGCACCACGCCGAACGCGGCGCCGGACGCCTGAACGCGGGCGTTACCGCCGAGCGTCTGCGAGACGAAGGTGCCGATCACGACCAGGAACTCACCGACGAAGCCGTTCGTGCCGGGGACGCCGACGCTCGACATCGTGACGACGAGGAAGATCGCCGTGTAGACGGGCATCACCTTGGCGAGGCCGCCGAACTCACGCACCAGGCGCGTGTGGCGCCGGTCGTAGATCACGCCGACCAAGAGGAAGAGCGCGCCCGTCGAGACGCCGTGGTTCAGCATCTGCAGGATCGACCCGCTCACGCCGGCCTCGTTCGCCGCGAACAAGCCGAGCATCACGAAGCCCATGTGCGCGACCGAGGAGTACGCGACCAGGCGCTTCACGTCGTCCTGCTTCCAGGCCACGAGCGCGCCGTAGATGATGCCGCCCATGATCGCGACGCCGGCGAGCGTCGCCGCGGCCTGCCACGCCGGCCCTGCGATCATCCCCATGCAGAAGCGGATGTAACCGTAGGTGCCGAGCTTGAGGAGCACGGCGGCGAGGATGATCGAGCCGCCCGTCGGCGCCTGCACGTGGGCGTCGGGCAACCAGGTGTGCACCGGCCACATCGGCACCTTGATGGCGAACGCGATGAAGAAGCCGAAGAACACGAACCAGGCCGCCGGCTGCGGGAGCACGACGCGCGAGAGCGCGAGGTAATCGAAGGTGGGGTAGCCCTCGAGCTTGGTGTGCGTCCAGACCAGGTACAGGATGGCCGCGAGCATCAGCATGCTGCCCGCCATCGTGTAGAGGAAGAACTTGTACGCGGCCTTGATCTTCTCGACTCCGCCCCACACGCCGATCATCACGATCATCGGGACCAGGAGGAGCTCCCAGAACACGAAGAACAAGAAGAGGTCGAGCGAGACGAAGGCGCCGAGCATCGCGCCGTGCAGCACGAGGAACGCGAAGCACAGGTCCTTGATGCGCGTCTGGATCGAGCCGAGCGACACGTGCAGGGCGATCGGCGTCGTCAGCGTCGTGAGCAGGAGGAGCCAGAGGCTCACCCCGTCGACGGCGACGTGGTAGCGGATGCCGAGGCTCGGGATCCAGTCGACGATGTGCTGGAAGTGCCAGCCGCGCCCGAGCGGAGCCCGCAGGAGGAACAGCGAGGCGATGAAGTCGAGCGCGAGCACGCCGTAGGTGAAGCGGCGCAGGAGCACCGGCGACTGGCGTGGCAGGAACAAGAGCAGCACGCCGCCGACGATCGGCAAGAAGACGATCGCCGTCAGCAGGAAGCCCGGCTCGTTCGGGATGTCGGACTCGGCGGCTCCGGCCGCGGGCCACAGCGAGCGCAACATGAAGAGGCAGAACGCGGCCACGAAGCCGATGGTGAAGCGCTCCGCCGGCGCCTGACGGCGTGGCACGAACGCGCCGAGCGCGAACACCACGAGGTACGGCAGGAAATCGAAGATGCCTCGAGCGACGGGGTTCACGGCGTCACCTCCGGGTGCCCGGCGGGAAGCTGCACGCCGGGGCGAGCAGGACGCTCGGCGGGCGGCTTGCGCGGCTGGCCACGCAGCTGGCCCTTCGCGTCGCGCTCGACGTCGATGACCATCGGCCCGGTGGCGCCCGACTTGTCGGGCTTGGGCCGCTGGAACGTAAACTCCTTCTCTGCAACGCGACCGAACGCGTTCTTCACTTCGAGTACCACCTTGCGCGTCTGATCGACGTTCAGATTGAAAGAGACCTCGGAGCGGTCGCCGAACTTCTCGGCGTCCCACTTGCCGTCACCGTTCGCGTCCCAGCGATACGAGTAGCCGAAGCCGGGCGCGGCGGTGACGCTGTAGGCGCCCGTCGCGTGATTCTCGACCGTCTTCGCTTCCGCGCGGGGCATGAGGAAGAACCAGCCGAGCCCGCCCATGCCGAGCACCATGACCGCGGCGTAGGCCTGGACGCGGCCCGTTTGCACGAAGCGGAGCAGCGTACCGACGCCGGCCACGATCGCCGCCGAGAGGCGCGCGATGATGCCGTCGACGATCCAGCGATCGAGCCAGACCGAGATCTCGGCGAGCGTCTCGACCGCGCCGATCACGGTCGCCTGATAAAGCTCGTCGATGCGCCACTTGTCGCGGACCAGCGCGTAGAAGCCGGGGGCCGAGGTCGCGAACTGACGAGCCGGGGCGCCCTGCTGCTGCACGTAGACGTAGTAAGCGCCGCCGGCGCCCACCGTCGTCGCCGCGATGGCGAGCGCGATGAACAAGCCCTCACCGTGGTGGGCGGCCTGCACGAACTTCGACGAGTTCGCGAACACCGGAGCGAGCCACTCGTCGAACGCGACCCAGTGCAGCAGGTGCGCGTTCAAGAAGCCGGCGACCAGCGAGAGACCGCCGAGGATCGCGAGCGGCAGCCACATCTGCCAGGGCGACTCGTGAGGCTTCGGGCCCTCCATGTGGTCGGCGCCGGGCTTCTCGTGGTGATGGTGCTCGTGACCGTGGTCGTCGTGTCCGTGAGCGTGGAAATGCTTGACGATCCTCCAGCCGCGGAACTCGCCGAAGAAGGTCCGAATGAAGAGCCGCGTCATGTAGAACGCGGTCATCAC
>JAEZYO010000719.1 GCA_023419055.1 Pseudomonadota bacterium
TCTTGTGGTGGGCGGTTCACGACGGACAGAAGTTCGCGAGCGCGCTCGACTACGCCCCGTTGCCCGAAGGCGTCATCAAGAAGGTGGAAGCCCGCTTGAAGACGCTGCGTTCGGGCACGAAGATCCTGCTCTCCGGAGTCTAGTCCGTGACCGTCAAGGCCGAGGTTCCCGTAGTCCGCTCGCAGAGCGGTTTCCTTGCCCGGCTCGGCGGCAGCGGCAACCTGGGCGACTCGCTGTTCAAGCGAGTCACCGCCGGGTTCGGGCTCCTGCTGATCGTCCTGATCTTGGCGATGGCGTTCGAGATGACGCGCGCCTCTCACCTCAGCCTGCTCGAGTTCGGGCTCGGGTTCGTGACGGGCCGAGACTGGGATCCAGTGCAGCAAGTGTTCGGCGCGCTGCCCTTCATCTACGGCACCATCGTCTCCTCGCTCCTCGCGCTCTTGATCGCCGTTCCGATCTCGATCGGGATCGCGATCTACCTCTCCGAGCTCGCGCCGAACTCGGTGCGCTCGATCCTGGGCCCGATGGTGGAGCTCCTCGCGGCGGTCCCGAGCGTCGTCTACGGCCTCTGGGGCGTGTTCGCGCTCGTGCCCTGGCTGCGCGAGGCCGTCGAGCCCGCGCTCGGCAAGGTGTTCGGCTTCTTGCCGTTTTTTCAGGGCCCTCACCAAGGCTTCGGGTTGCTCGCGGGCGGCATCATCCTCGCGATCATGATCTTGCCCACGGTCTCTTCCGTGTCGCGCGAGGTCTTGCGAGCGGTCCCGCTCAGCTTGCGAGAAGGAGCGCTCGCGCTCGGAGCGACTCGTTGGGAAATGGTGCGCACCGCGGTCTTGCCGTATGCGCGCTCGGGCCTCGTGGGCGCGATCATCCTCGGCCTCGGTCGCGCGCTCGGCGAGACCATGGCGATCACCATGGTGATCGGCAACCGCGCGGACATGAGCATCTCGCTGTTCGCGCCCGCGTACACGATGGCGAGCGTGATCGCGAACGAGTTCACCGAAGCGACCGAGGACCTCTACCTCGCCGCGCTCGCGGAGATCGGGTTGCTCCTGTTCATCGTGACCGTGTTGCTCAACATCGCCGCGCGCCTCTTGGTCTGGCGCGTGGGTAAGGTCCCGGGAGGAGGCAGGCTATGAAAGAAGGCCCCTACCAGCGCCGGCGCGTCACCGACATCATCGTCCGCGGCGCGTGCTTCGCGGCCACGCTGCTCGCGCTAGTCCCGCTCGGCAGCGTGCTCTACTACGTGGTCGTCCGAGGGATCGGCGGCATCAGCCTCGATTTTTTCACCGAGCTTCCGAAGCCCGTCGGCGAGAGCGGCGGCGGCATGGCGAACGCCATCGTCGGCACCCTCGAGCTCGTGGGCCTCGCGTGCTTGTTCGGGATCCCCCCGGGCGTGCTCGCCGGGGTTTACCTCGCCGAGTTCGGCAACACCAAGCTCAGCCGCTTCATCCGCTTCTCCGCCGACGTCATGAGCGGCATCCCCTCCATCACGGTCGGGCTCTTCGTGTACGCGCTCGTCGTGATGACCACGAAGCACTTCTCCGCGTACGCGGGGGGGCTGGCGCTCGCGATCTTGATGCTGCCGACCGTCACGCGCTCGACCGAGGAGCTCCTCAAGTTGGTGCCGGAATCCTTGCGTGAGGCGGGTCTCGGCCTCGGCGTGCCGCAGTGGCGCGTCACCCTGCGGGTGATGCTTCGCACGGCGGCGCCGGGCATCGCGACGGGCATCATGCTGGCCGTCGCCCGCGTCGCCGGCGAAACTGCCCCGCTGCTTTTTACCGCGTTCAACAACCGCTTCTGGGCGGGGTCACTCAACGAGCCCACGCCCTCTTTGCCGGTAAATATCTACACCTACGCCGTGTCGCCCTACGAGGAGTGGCACGAGCAGGCCTGGGCGGCCGCACTGGTGCTGGTTACCCTCGTCATGGTGCTCAACCTGAGCGCGCGCTTGCTCGTGCGTCACCGAGTGAAGGTACGATGACCATGTCGACCAATCTGATACCATCTGCCGGCAGGCCCGCCAAAAAGCAGGGCCCGACGGAAGAAGCGGTGAAGGAGCTCTCCTCAAAGCCTCGCTGGGAAGAAGTCTCGGTGAGCAAGCTCGACCTGAAGATGCGGACCGAGAACCTGCGCGCGTCTTTCGGCAGCAGCCAGGTCTTGAAGGGCATCAGCCTCAACATCGCGGAGAAGCAGGTGACCGCGGTGATCGGGCCCTCGGGTTGCGGCAAGTCCACCTTCGTGCGCTGCTTGAACCGGATGCACGAGGTGGTGCCCGGCGCGCGCGCCGAAGGCCTCGTGTTGCTCGACAATCAGGACATCTACGCGCGCGGGGTCGATCCCGTGCAGGTGCGGCGGCGCGTCGGCATGGTGTTCCAGAAGCCGAACCCTTTCCCCACCATGTCCATCCGCGACAACGTGCTCGCCGGCTTGCGCCTGAACGGCATCAAGGTCGAAAGCCCGGAGGCCCACCTCGAGAAGGCGCTCAAGCAGGTCGCGCTCTGGGACGAGGTGAAGGACAACCTCGACAAGGCCGGCACCAGCCTCTCCGGGGGCCAGCAGCAGCGCCTGTGCATCGCGCGCTCGCTCGCGCTCGAGCCCGAGGTGCTGCTGATGGACGAGCCCTGCTCCGCGCTCGACCCCATCGCCACCGCCCGGGTGGAAGAGCTCATTCACGAGCTCCGCGACAACTACACGATCGTGATCGTGACGCACAACATGCAGCAGGCCGCCCGCGTCGCGAACCTGACCGCCTTCTTCTACATGGGTGAGCTCGTCGAGTACGACCGCACCGACGTCATCTTCACGCGCCCCAAGGAGCGGCGCACGGAAGACTACATCACGGGCCGCTTCGGCTGACGCGGGGGAGAGCGCGATGGATCGCCGTCACATCGACCGAGAATTCCAGGGCGAGCTCGAGAAGCTCAGGGAAGAAGTGCTGACGATGGGCGCTCGCGTCGAGGAGATGCTCGACTCGGCGCTCAAGGCGCTCACCACGCGCGACACCCTGCTCGCGCGAACCACGATCGCCAACGACCGGGTCATCGATCAGCACGAGCTCGAGATCGACGAGCGCTGCCTGCAAATCCTCGCGCGCTGGCAGCCCATGGCCTCCGACCTCCGCTTCATCACGACGATCTTGAAGCTCGTGACCGATCTCGAGCGGGTCGGCGACCTCTGCGTCAACATCTGCGAGCGTGTCGTCGAGATCGCGAAGGATCTGAGCCCGAGCTCGATGGCGCACGTGAACCGCATCGCCGACGTCGCGCGCGCCATGATCCACGACGCCCTGGACGCCTTCGTGGGTGAAGACGCGGCAAAGGCGCAGGCGGTCATCGAGCGCGACAAGATCGTCGACGCCTACTACGCTCAGCTCTTCCCGCAGCAGCTCGCGGAAATGATGGCCGACCCGGCGTCGGTGCAGACTTCGACGCGCCTGCTCTCGCTCGGCAAGTACATGGAGCGCATCGCCGACCACGCCACCAACATCTCGGAGATGGTCGTGTTCATGGTCAAGGGCGAGGTGGTGCGTCACCCCGGCGTCGCGCCGCGCTGAAGTCGCTGGTGCTTTCTTCGGGTTGGTGCGCCGCGCCAGCGACGAGTCAGTCCTCGCCGTCGCCCCGTGCGCCAGCCACTTTCCCAAACGCGCCGCACCCGGCTCTCGATCCCACCGTCCGCGACGGATGAAGTGGGCGACGCGAGAACCGACCTTCGAGCGCTCCTTCACTGCCGCGGGCGGCGCGAGCCGAAAGCCTGTTTCGAAGATGGGTTGAAGCGGCGACGCGAGCTGAAAGCACCGTCCATGTGGGTGAGGCCCGCTAGTCTAG
>JAEZYO010000772.1 GCA_023419055.1 Pseudomonadota bacterium
CGCGCTCACGGCGATCGCACGCTCCGGTTCCACCGACGACGAGCACCGCGCCCATCAGGAGCGCGGCGCGAGGGGAACGAGCGGGTCGTGTGGCGCGCGCGGGAGGTGCTTCGCGCGGGGTCGAAGCGGAGCTCCGCGCGCCGGCCGTCACTTACCGCGGTAGACGATGAGACCGTGGCTCAGATCGTACGGGGACACGGCGACGCGCACGCGGTCTCCCGGAAGCACACGGATGTGATGACGACGCATACGACCCGAGAGCTGCGCGCGCACGACGGCGCCGCCTTGATCGACGCGGATGTTGTACTGACCACCGCCGAGAGCGTCCTGAATGACGCCCTCCATTTCCAGCAGATCACCCTTACTCATGAGTTATGACTCTTCTCGCAAACTGAAGACCAAGCCGGTCGAAAGTTCTTGACCCGGCGGAAACTGACATACCCGGCCCTTCAATGCAAGCTGGCCCCTCCCCGTCACGGGGCAGCCTCGACCGAGGTGCGGCAACCGTGCGGCGGGCTTGCGCCGGGCGAATCCCCGTGGTCCCTCTCGGCCTCCTCCTTTCACGAGCACTTCACGAGTAAAAACCGGAGTCGCGGTGTTTCAAGCTACCCTGTTCGACTACAACGGCGTCCTGGTCGATGACGAGGCGGTTCATCTGGCTGCCTTCCAGGACGCGCTCGCGCCGGAGGGCGTGACGCTCAGCGAGCACGACTACTGGCAGCGTTACCTCGGGTTCGATGACGCTGGTGCGTTTCGCGCGATCCTCACCGATGCGGGCAGCCCGCCGGACGAAGCGCGGGTCGCCGAGCTCATCGAGCGCAAACGTCCGCTCTACCTCGCGCGCGCCAAGGTATCCCTCGTTACATTCCCGGGCGCACGCCAAGGGCTCGAGCTTTGTGCGAGCTTTGGCCCGGTGTGCATCGTGTCGGGCGCGCTCCGCGACGAGATCGAGCTCGGGCTCTCCGTGCTCGACGCGCGTCACACCGTGCAGGCCATCGTGAGCGCGGAGGACACGAAGGCGTGCAAGCCCGACCCCGAAGGGTACGAGCTCGGCAAGGCGGAGCTCACCCGCTTCGCGAACGGCGACGCGGCGCGTTTCGCGGGCCGCACGCTGGTGATCGAGGATTCGACCGCCGGGATCCAGGCCGCGAAGGCCGCCGGCCTCTTCTGTCTCGCGGTCACGCACAGCTACCCGCGCGAGCTCTTGCTCGAGGCGGGCGCGGATCACGTGATTGGCAACCTGACCGAGCTCTCGCGCGAGCTCTTGGTCGAGCTGTCGCGGAAGCTGCATGGGTAGAGACCGCTCGGCGCTCGCATTGCTGACGACGCTCCTTTCGCTCGCTGCGGCGACACCGGCGCAGGCCGAGCCGGGGCCCGTCTTGCCTCCCGGTGCGCTCGCGTGGGCGGAGAGCGGCCGCGGTGCGATGCGTGGCATCACGATTGGACCGATCGAGAACGCGCTCCACCCGGGCAAGGGCTACGGCTCGCCCGCGTACGAGCGCATGCTCGACGAGGCGCGCCGCCTGGGCGCGACCTGGGTGAGCATCACTCCTTTCGGTAGGGTGGCGAACCTCACGCCCACGGGCATCGACATGACCTTCGAGGCCCCCTACCCCGAGAACCGCGCTGCGGTGTCGCGAGCGATCCGGCTCGCCCACGAAGCGGGACTACAGGTCATGCTGGTGCCGCACCTGTGGGTGGAAGACGGGGGCTGGCGCGCCGAAATCGAGCCGGGCGACGACGCAGCCTGGGCGCGCTGGGCGGCGGCTTATCGCGGCTTCGTCGAGAGCTGGGCGGAGGTCGCGCGAGACACGGGCGTCGACCTCTTCTCGGCAGGCGTCGAGCTCCGGAGCTGGGTCACCACCACCAGAGCCCCGAGCTTCGTGGACATCTTGCGCTCGGTGCGCTCCATCTATCCGGGCCCGATCACGTACGCCGCCAACTGGGACGACGTCGAGGACACGGTGATCCTCGGCGAGCTCGACTTCATCGGCATCAACGCGTTCTTCCCGCTGACCGACAAGGAGAACGCGAGCGTCGACGAGCTGCTCGGCGGCGGGCGTGAGGTGGCGCGCAAGGTGCGCGATCTCGCCACGCTCTGGAACAAGCCCGTGGTGTTCACCGAGTTCGGCTACACGACGCGCCGCGATCCGGCGCTCCGCCCCTGGGAGTGGCCCGAGCACCTGTCTAACGTGGTGATCGACGAGCTCGCGCAAGCCGACGCGTACCGCGGCTTGCTGGGTCCCGTAATGGACGAGCCCTGGCTCGCGGGAGCGTTCGTGTGGAGGACGTACTCGGATCCGGACGACGTGTCGCAAGAGGCCGAGTGGGGCTTCTCTCCGCGCGGCAAGCTCGCGGAGCTCGTGCTGCGCGACGCCTACTCGGCGTGGTGGGCGAGCGACGGGCCGCGACCGCTCGGGCACGCGCTCGTGACGTGGAGCGCCGAGACTCCGGGCGTTTACTAGCGCCACTACGACGCGGGCCGACGTCGCCGGCGCAGCTACAGGGTGCGAAATGTGGCTTCGGGCACGACTCGAACTCGGAACCACTCAGAGCGGACCTCAGCGCTCGGCAACTCTCTTGTGAAGAGGCAGGGACCGCGTTCTGAAAAATGACCACGCTGCAGCTCCGCATGAATCGTGCGCGGCACCTTTCGACGGTCTTCCAAGACTCCGATCCTTCGCCGCATCCTTGTCGGAATCGATTTTCGGACCGGCCGTGGCCTCCGCACTCGACGCCGCGTGCCTTCTCCAAAAGCGCCCACGACCATGAAGTGGCGTTGTCAGCAAGACGAACGTTCGCCTCGTGATCAGTTGGGGATCACCTCCTAGGGTCTTGGATTGTGGCCGAGCTGCAGGAAACGAGGGACCGAGCTTTCTCAATCGACTATTCGCGCTCGATGGCGCAAGGGGGGAATTTCGTCGCTGGGCCGCGATCGTGGGTTCGTGGTCACGCGCGCGGAGAAGCTCCGAGCTATGCCACCCGTGGGCGCTCGCGGTTCCCACCTCTGCAAAGCTGTTCCTCCGAAGCCTATTGCCCGGGAAGTGTTTAGGGCGTCGTAGTGACAGTGCGCACGGCTGCTCCGCGAGCAGGATCGTATGGCTTTCCGTCGCGCCACACGGCTTAAGGGATGCCGGCCATGCTACGCGGGTTTCACCCACGTGGACGGTGCTCTCGGCTCGCGTCGTCACTTCATCCCATCTTGGGTCGAGCGAATTGTCCGCGTATTTGCTCTCTGACTTTTCGGGCCGAGACGCCTCGGGTCTACTAGTCGCTCGATGAACGAGGAGGCCTTTCGCACCTACCCTTACCGCTGGGTGGTGCTCGCGGTGTTCATGGGCGTGAACCTGACGATTCAGACGCTCTGGATCGCGTACGCCGCGATCACCGGCCCGGCGGCGAAGTTCCATGGCGTGAGCGATCTCGAGATCGGCTTTCTGGCGATGACGTTCATGATCGCGTACGTGCCGCTCTCGATCCCGGTGTCGTGGATCATCGATACGTACGGCTTTCGAGCGGCGGTGAGCATCGGGGCGGTGCTGATGGGAGTGTTCGGGCTCGGGCGCGGGTTTGCGGGAGCAAGCTACCCGCTGGTGCTGGCGAGCACGGTGGGGCTCGCGATCGCGCAGCCCTTCTTGCTGAATGCGTGGACGAAATTGCCGGCGAATTGGTTCGCGATGAAGGAGCGGGCGACGGCGGTGGGGCTCGTGACGCTAGCGAACCTGATCGGCACCGCGATCGGGCTCGTGCTGACGCCGGTGCTGCTCGAGGACGGCGTGTCGATCCCGAACATTCAGCTGCTCTACGGCGTGGCGACGGCGATCTCGGTCGCGCTGTTCTTGGTGTTCGCGCGCGACAAGCCACCGACGCCGCCGTGCCCGCCCGATCAGGCGGGGCGCGCGCTCGTGCTCGACGGGCTGAAGCACGCGCTCGGAGTGAAGGCGTTCTGGTTCTATCTGGTGGTGTCGTTCGTCGGGCTCGGGATCTTCAACGGTGTGACCACGTGGGTGGAGAGCATCGTGCGGCCGCGCGGGTTCACCCCGACTCAGGCAGGGACGCTGGGCGCGGTGATGCTCGTGGGCGGCGTGCTGGGCGCCGTTATCGTGCCCGCGATTTCGGATCGCCAGCAGAAGCGCCAGCGCTACTTGATGCTCGGAGTGCTGTTCGCGATCCCGGGCGTGCTCGGGCTCGCGTTCGCGACGAGCTTCCCTGCCCTGCTCGGCGCGGCGTTCGTGCTCGGCTTCTTCTTGATCAGCACGGGACCCATCGGGATGCAGTACGCCGCGGAGATCACCCGTCCGACGCCCGAAGGGACCTCGAACGGCTTGATCCAGCTGTTCGGGCAGGCGTCGGTGGTGTTCGTGTACGTGATGGAGGCGTTGAAGACTCCCGAGGGTGCGTTCACCCCGGCGCTCTTGTTCACGGTGGCGCTCCTCCTCGTGAGCGCGGCGCTCGTGACGCAGATGAAGGACGCTCACTCGAGCTTGTAGGCCTTGTCGGTCTCGATCGACAGGCTCGCGGTCGTGGCCTCGGGCGTGACGAGCGGCGGGGTGAGGCTGATGTCGACGTCGGCGTTGTAGTTCGGACCGTCGACCCAGCCGTTGACGGTAATGCCCTCGATGCTGCCGCCCGGCGTGTACCCGCTCACGTCAGCGTGCTCGGTGAGGGTCGCGAGATCCGTCCGAAACGACGAGCTCGGCGGCAAGACGCGAGTCAACGGAGTCGGGCCGTAGGCAAGGTGCGACCACTCGATGAACGAGGTGTCGTAGAAGCGCGTGGGGTAACCGAGGATCACGCTCGCGACGATACCGGTCACCATGGAACGCTGGTTGGTGCGGCAATACTGGATCGTGACCTGGCCAGGCTCGTAGTCGGCTTGCTCGTCGAAGATCGCCTTGACCGTCGCCTTCGGAAGCAGCTGGAAGCCGTTCGCCGACGAATCGATGAACTGCGGCCAGGGCACGCTGTTCGCGCCCTTGAGCCGCCCCTCGAAGGGCGGCGAGCAGCGCGTGTTGGTGCCGGTGCCGGTGTAGCTGTAGCAATCGGTCTTGCCGGTGGAGGTCGCCTTGCGCAGGCCGAGCGCCTCCGCGCCGCCGCGCGCGTCGACGATGCTCACGTTGGAGCGCGGCTCGGCGGAGGGTTCGTCGTTGAAGATGTCGAGCAGCCCGCCGAGCGAGATCACGAGGTTCGTGTTGTCGATCCGAAGGTCCTTGACCGACGTCGTGCCGTCGTCGGGCGGAGTCGTGACGTCGGCGGTCGTGACGAGGCCGTGCTGCGTGGCGTTCCAGTTGATGCTGCCGTTGAGGAGCGCGATGCGCTCCTTGGAGTAGCCCCAGTAACGCAGGTAGAGCCACGCGCGGCCGACGCTCTGGACGATCGAGTTCTGAGTGCTCCCGAGCTGCTCGAACGTGAGGACGACGTAGTCGTTCACCGCGTCGATCCCGTACTTTTTGAGGAAGGCGTCGGCGCTCGGTCCGTCCGGGATCTCCGCTTCGATGCGCGAGAGCCCGTTGTCCCTCACCTGCGTGAGCTCGGACGACGAAACGAGGTACGAGACGACGTCCTCTCCGTTGCCGGCGACGTGCGCCAGCGAGTTGGCCACGTTGGGCACGATCTGGAGCACGACGAGCTTGCCGGTGACGCCTGCGGGCCGGTTCGCCTCCCAGTCGTCGATCCAGAGCTTCAGGCGATCACCGGTGATGATGCCGTGCTCGTTGTCCGCGTAGTCGTCGGCGGATTCGGTAGCGAGATCGGCGGGGGTGGCTGCGGGCAATGCTTTCGGGTCGCTCGAGCCGTCACCACCTGCGCCGCCCTCGGCGCCGCTGCCGCCGAGCCCCTCTCCGCCAGTGCCGCTCGGTTCGCCGCCCGCGCCGCCGGTCTCGCTGTCGCCGCCACTGCCCCCGGATCCACCGGTGGTTCCACCTTTGCCCACGGTTCCGCCCTTGCCCCCGGCTCCGCCCGCTTCCGTTGATCCACCCTCGCCGCCGGCACCGTTACCCGTGCTGCCGCCCTTCGACGGGTTGAGCTTGCCCGCTTCGCCTCCGGTCGACCCGTCGTCATCGGACTCCGCGCAAGAGAACATCGCCCCTCCGAGAAGGGAGGCCGTGAGGAGGGTGTGGATGAAGAGCCGGGACTGTTTCGACGCAGACATGCCGAGCGATGTACACCACCGGGCTCGCCTCTGTCCACAATAGAAGACGCTATTCTCGTATACTGTCTCGACCCCGGCACGCAGCACAGTCGATGCCCGGAGCGACGGCGAGGTCGTTGTGCAACTCGGTCTTGCAATCGCTGCCGGGGCCACACCATTCCATGTGATTCGACGCGAAGCCGAGGCCCACTTTGGGGCGGATCACGAAGGCCTGCCCGACGGCGATGTCGTAGCCGCCTTCGAGCATCGCCTGCCAGAGGTGGTAAGAGGAGCTGCTGTCTACTGACTCGTACGAATCACCGAAGAAGTACTCGGCGTTGACCCCGAAGTAGAGCGCGTTCGGGAGCGTGTAGCCGAGTTTTGCGCCAATCCCCGCTCCCCAAGGGTTGATCTCGGTCTTCTCGAGCTCGAAGCCGTAACGAAAACCGACGCCCGCTTGCAGCCTGCCCGCCGTCGCGGGTTCATTGGCCGAAGCGGCGCGCGCAAAGAGCGAAACCGCGCCGATACCCACGACTGACGAAAGAAGCCGTACCCATTTTCCCATGCCGTCACCCTTTTGGTTGGTAAACGCGTGACGGGCAGGGGAACGCGAGCGGAGGCAAGCCGATTCCACGCCATCGCGCTCTCTTCGAGGCGAGAGCGGTGCCGCCTGTGCGAGTGATCCGAGGCGCCGCGCGAGGCAGCGCCTGGTTCAGGGCGTGATGGCGCTCGCGATGCGGCTACCGGTCGCTTCAGCGCCGGACGTGCTGTAGCCGGTGGTCGACTCGCCGAAGGTGCCGGCCGCGAAACGCCGCGAGAAGGTGACCTGCGGCGGCTCGCCCTGGACGACGTAGCAATCGACCACG
>JAEZYO010000775.1 GCA_023419055.1 Pseudomonadota bacterium
CCTTTCTTGTACTCGGCGATCGCCTGGTAGTCGTAGTAGACGGGCGCGCTCGTGACCCCCGCACCGGCCTCCTCGAGCACTGGCTTGAGCCAGGTGTCCATCCAGCTGCGGCGCCCGGCAATGGCGAAGCTCCAGTTGTCGAGCGGGCCGAGGGGCCCCTGCACGAGGAACCGCGTGTCGATGAGATCGGCCTGGACGAGCCCGTGGTAGCAGCCCGTCTTGCCTTCCTCGATCTTCCCCTTGTCGGAGAAGCAACGCGTCTCCGGCGAGAGCAAGGCCACGTCGACGATGCCGCCGTTCACGCGGCCGTAGCGGACGCTGAAGTTGCCGGGATAGAAATCGATGCGGTCGAGGAGCTCCGTCGGGACGACGCTCGACAAGCCACCGAAGTGATAAATGTTCGGGATGTCGCTCCCGTCCACGAACGTACCGGTGCCGTTCGGCGCCGACCCGCGGACGATCAAGAGCCCGGCGATTCCCGGTGGGCGCGCGACGCCGGGCAAGCTCTGAATCGACCGCAGCGCGTCGCCGCTAGTGCCTGGAATGCGCTCGATTTCGCGCCGCTCGACGGTGCGGCGCGTGACCTCGCGGGGCGGCCTCTGGCCCGTGACCACGACGTCGATGACGCCTTCGACCGTGGCGGCGGCTCGCAGCGTGACGTCGGTCGCCTCGCCCGCGACGACTTCTTCGGTGCTCTCGATGGGGTCGAAGCCTGGGGCGAGGATCCTCACGGGGTAGCGCCCGGGTGGCAACCCCGTGAGCTCGAAGCGCCCTTGCTCGTCCGTGACGAGCTTACGACCCGTCCCATCCGGAAGCGTGATGACCACTTCGGCGCCGACGAGCGGCGCGTCACTCCCGGCCACACGCAGCGTACCGCCGAGGTTTCCCGTCGTGGGCGCCTGCGGCGCCTCTTCCGACGGCGCCGCCACCTTCAGGGTGAAGTCGTAGCGATACTTGATGTTCGCCGCGAAAGGCGTGCCGTTCCGCGTGGCGGGCTTGAACTTGAACTTGAGGGCGGCTTCTCGCGCCGCCTCGTCGAACCCGTGCCCCGCCGGTTCGAGCACCTCGGCCGCGGTCACGTTGCCCTCGCGATCGATGGTGAGCTTCAGGACCACCGAGCCCTCGAGCCCGGCGGCTTGAGCTTCCGGAGGGTACGCAGCCTCCACGAAGGTCGCGAGCTCGGGCGGCACGACCACCACCTTTGCGGCTTCGGCAGGGGGCTGCTCTTCCGGCGGTTTGACGACCGCTCCGGGTCCGCCACGCGGTACGGCGCCCTCCCCCGTCTCCTGGGCGAGCGCCGGACACGTGGAGAGACCGAGAAGCAGTCCGAGGAGGTAGGGCGAGCGAGTCGGACCCATGCGCCCCGAATCGGTAGTGCGACCTCGCCGGAACGACAAGTGAAACGCGCCAAAAACAGGACGAGGCACGCCCAATTCTCGGCGCGCACGTCCGGAGGTTGCTGACCCGGAGTTTAGGAGCTACCCCGGGGCCCGTGAAACTCGCGACCTGGAACGTGAACAGCATTCGCGCGCGCGTGGAGGTGGTGGCCACCTGGCTCGAGCAAGCTCGGCCCGACGTGCTCTGCATGCAGGAGACCAAGGTCGTCGACGACGCTTTCCCGACCGAAGCGTTCACTCGCCTGGGCTATTCGGTGATGAAGACCGGTCAGCCGACATACAACGGCGTGGCGATCGCTTCGCGCCTGCCGCAGAGCGACGTCTGCGTGGACCTCCCGGGCGGGGCCGACAACGAGCGCCGGTTGATCGCGGCGACCATCGCCGGAGTGCGCGTCGTCAACGTCTACGTCCCGAACGGCAAGAGCGTCACCTCGCCGTCGTTCCAGTTCAAGCTCGACTGGCTGCGCCGCCTCAGGGCATGGCTCGACGGGAGCGCCAACCCCGACCAGCACGTCCTCGTCTGCGGAGACTTCAACGTCGCCCGGGAACCGCGTGACGTCTTCGACCCGGTGCGGCTCGATGGTCAGCTCCTCTATCACCCCGAGGAGCGACGCGCGCTCGAGCACTTCCTCGCCTTCGGCTTCGAGGACCTGTACCGGCGCTTCCACGGCGAGGCCGGGCAGTTCAGCTGGTGGGACTACCGCGCCGGCTCGCTCAGGCTAAACCGCGGATTTCGCATCGACTACGTCTTCGGCTCGCGATCGCTCGCCGAGCGCTGCCGCGCCGCGGAGATCGACGTCGCCCCGCGAAAACGCGAGAAGCCGTCCGACCACGCGCCCGTGGTGGTCGAGCTCGACCTCTAGCCGAACGCGCGCCTCAGCTCTTGTTGAACTCGCTCTCGAGCACGCGCGCCGCGGCGAGGCTCACTCGCCCCCGCTCGAGCCAGCGCTCGAGCGCCGGATCCGCCGAGAGCGCCCGCTTCACCTCGAGATAAGAGGGCAGGTAGACGATCTCACGAGCCAGCCCGCCGCCGCGGTGCACCCGGGCAGCGAGATCGAGCGCCGTCTCCACGGGCCAGCCGAGCTCCACGAGCTCCTCGCTGGTGTCGCGGAAGCTCGCGCCCCGGCGGACGCTGGCAGCCGCGAGATGCCTGAACCCGAGCTCGCGCTTGCGGTCGTCGTCGAGCAACCGGGCGCGCTCCTCGACCAGGAGAGCGCGGCCCTCCTCGGTCTCTGCGCTCTTCGCCGAGCCGACCGCGAGCAAACCCAAGCTTGCGCTGCGCGCGCGCTTGCGCGGCAGCGCGTGGCCGAGCGTCTCGTGAACGACGATGCGCTGCGCCTGCTTCTCGGTCAGCCAGACTCGAGGGCGGATCGCGATCAGCCCATCGCCCACCGCCGCGACGGCGGCCTGCGCTCGAACCTCGACGCGCACGCCGAGCCCGAGCTCCGCGACGCGCTTGCGCATCTGAGAAACCAGGCTCTGCGAATCGCTCGCGTCGTCGCTCGCGTGCAGGGGCTCGTCCACTTTGTGCACCGACAGGCCCGCGTAGCTCCGGGAGAGCGCCAGGGTCTGATCGCCGTCCTCACCGGGGGGTGCCGGAAAACGTTGCGCCGCGAGCGCCCCGAACTCGGGTTGGCCGACGGCCTCGGCGAGGCGCGCCTCGAGCTCGAGCTCGCGGGCTCGCTCGGCGTAGAGCACGAAGAGCGGTCCCCTACCCGCCGCGCGATCCGCGACGGCGAGCAGCTCGGCGCGGAGCTCGGACAGGTCCGGGGTCGGCCCGTAGTTGAAGGACGGGACGAGCTTGCGCCCCTTCTTCCAGGCCTCGATCACCCTGCTGAGCTCGACCGCGCCGTCGCGGGGCGTCACCCGATCGAGCAGCATGATGCTCTGCTCGGCGCGCCTCAAGAGCGCGTCCAGCGCGGTGAATTCCGAGGTCTCTGCGGCCTTAGGCGTGAGGTTCATCATAGCTTGTTTGCCGCAATGTTCGCGAGCTCGCTGCGCTCGCCCTTGCTCAGCACCAGGTGCCCGACCAGGGGCTCCCCGCGCAGCCGGTCTGCGGTCACGGTGAGGCCGTTGGTCGAAGCGTCCACGTAAGGGTTGTCGATCTGATAGGGATCTCCGGTGAGCACGATCTTCGTGCCTTCACCGCAGCGGGTGACGACCGTCTTCAGCTCGTGAGGCGTGAGGTTCTGCGCCTCGTCCACGATCACGTACTGGTTGGGGAGGCTGCGCCCGCGGATGTAGGTCAGCGGCTCCACCTGGACCTGCCCGGTCTGGAAGAGGTCCTCGTAGCCGCGGCCGGAGCGCCGCTTGCTGCCGCCCGCGATCAGCAAGAACTCGAGGTTGTCGTAGATGGGTTGCATCCAGGGGTTCAGCTTCGTGTCGACGTCGCCCGGCAAGTACCCGAGGTCGCGCCCGAGGGGCATGATCGGTCGGCTCACCAGCAAGCGGCTGAAGACGCCGTCATCGATGGTCTTTTTGACGCCCGCGGCGAGGGCGAGCAGCGTCTTCCCCGTCCCCGCCTTGCCGAGCAAGGTGACGAGCTTGACCGAATCGTCGAGCAGCAGATCGAGCGCGAACGCCTGCTCGCGGTTTCTCGGTTTGATGCCCATCAAGGGCTCGCGCGGAACCTTGAGCGAGCGGAGCTCGTTGCTGTCCCTGTGGTAGCGAGCGAGCCCGGTGCGAGTGCGCGAGCTGTCGTCGCGCAACATCACGGACACGTTCGCGTAGAGCGGCTCGTCCTTGGGAGCGACCAGCGCGCCCTTCTCGAAGAACTGATCGAGCTCGGCCGCGGTGACGTTGAGCTCGACGATGCCGGGCTCGAGGTGCTCGGCGTCGACCGACTGGTTCTCGTACGCCTGCGTCGGCAGCCCGAGCGCGTCGGCCCGGATGCGCAGGTTGACGTCCATCGTGACGAAGATCGTCGGCTTCTCCGGTGACGCGTCGCGCAGGTACAGCGCGGTGGCGAGGATCGCGTGGTCGCCCGACGTCGGGTTCAGCGCGGTCTTGAGCTCGGGGCGCCGATCCGGGACGTGCACGCGCAGGGTACCCCCGTCTCCGATCTTCACCCCTTCGGATAGGCTCTTCCCGTTGCGCTGCTCGTCGAGGAGCCTGGTCACGGTGCGGGCGTTGCGGCCGCGCTCGTTCGAGTCTCGCTTGAACTGGTCGATCTCCTCGATCACGTAGATCGGCAAGATGAGGTCGTTATCCTCGAACTTGAAGATCGCGAGCGGATCGTGCAGCAGGACGTTCGTGTCGAGGACGTAGTTTTTCTTCATCGCTAGGGCCGCCCGCCCCGGCCTACTTCGCGAAAGCATGCCGTGCCGGCCGGCAGCGGATACCGCCATGGGCGCCGCTTGGCAATCACGAAACGGGCGTCCGGCCCGCGTCTCAGGCGCGATCCTACAATTTGGCGGCAATTATCGAGCCTGAGCGATTCGAAACCGCTTCGGACGGGCCAGCGATTTGACAGGAGCTTCCACCGCGAGTGTCTTCCGCGCGTGCGCCTTTCGTCCTCCACGAGCTGTTTCCTTACCCTCCTCGGAGCACTCGCCTGCTCCTCTCCTACCCCCCCGCCCGCGTCTCCACAAAAAGCTTCGCCGAGCCCAGGGGCCGCTCAGGAAGGAAGCGGCCCGGCGCCGAGCGAGGCGCCGAAGCAGGGTTGCGCCTGCCAACTGAAGCTGAGAAAGCAGCCGGAAACCGCGGCCTCGTCCCCGGCGCCCGTGAAGAGCGAGCTGCCACGGCCGCCGTTCGACTTCGAGCGACGCTCGGCCTGCATCGCGCCCGTATGCCGGCTCGACGCTTGGTTGCCGGACGAGGCGTTCGTCGAGACCACCCGCGAGGGTGTGCCGTCGCCGGGAGCGGTCTGGCTCGAGACGCTGGCGGACCAGAGCACGCTGGTGCTTCCGCCCCATGCCGAGCTCGAGGCCGTCGCGCTGGTCCTCGAAGGTCAGGTCGCCTACGGAGAGGGCGAGCGCAGCAAGGCCGCTGGCGCGCCCGTGCTTCCCGCCTGGAGCGCTCTCCGCGCGTCGCACGCCGGGTTCTCGCTCACCGCGCGCTCCGGCAAGGCGAGCGTGCTCGTCGCGGTGTTGAGCCGTCGAGGCACGCTCGGCGAAGCCATCGAACGCGGCCGCCGCAAGGACGCACCCAAGCCGGAGAAGACGACGCTCGAAGTCGCCGACCTGTCGTCGTCACCGAAGCTCGAGTGGAGCCGCGGCGCGACCGTAGCTCGCGTCGCGTTCCCCGCGTCACCTGCCCCGAGCCTTTCGCTCCTGCAAGTGTCGGGACAGTCGGAGCTCCCCGAGACGGCTCACTCCGCCGAGGGGGAGTACATCGCGATCGTGCGCGGGAGCGGGGACCTCGTGCTCGGCAACGCTCGATACCCGGCGACCCCTGGCGCGATCTTTCACGTGCCGCGCGGTACGGTGCACGGCTGGAAGGGGCGCGGAGACGATCTCGCCGCCGTCACCATCTTCTCGCCGGGAGGCCCGGAACAGCGCTACGTGGAGGCCGCGGCCAAGGAAGCGCCCCACCCGTAGCGGTCAACCTCGCTTCAGAGCGTTGGCTCGAGAAAGCGCGGCGCGCCTCAGCGCCTTCGCGTCCACGTCCTCGCCGGGCCGCGGGCTCGAACGACTCGCGCGCAAAAAGGCGGCGCGAGCCTGGGCGGGCTCGTCCCGCTGCAGGAGCGCTTCGCCCAGGAGGAACCACGCCGAGAGGTGATCGGGATCCTGATTCAAGAGCTCGGTCAGCACGCGCTCGGCTTCTTCGGGGTCGCCCGAGCCGAGCAGCCGCGCGGCTCGCACCATCGGGGGCTCGTCCGGATCGGCGAGCGGGAAGGGTCGAATCGACGCGTGACCTCGAACCGACGCGGGCGGCCGTACCGAGGGGGCGCGGGTCGAGAGCGGCATACGCACCGAAGCAGGAGGGCTGGTCGAGTGCCGAAGGAAGCCGGGCGTCGAAGTCCGGACCAGGCATTCGGGTGTGGGCAGCACCGCGTCGGCTGGCGAGACGATCAGCGTTCCGTCCAGGGCGAGGTGCTCCGCGAGCTGCTCGACGATCCCGGCCACGTCGTCGCGATCGAAATAGATGAGCACGTTGCGGCAAAAGATGAGGTCGAAGGGCGCTCCGGGCGGTGGCTCCTCGTCGATGATGGAGCCCACGCCGAAGGTGATGCGCCGCTTGAGCTCCTCCGAGGCTTGCCAGCGGGTGCTACCTGGAGGCCCTGGCAGCTTGCCGGGGCGGCTCGCCGTATACCTGCCGGCGCTCGCGATGCGGATGGCGACCGGGTTCACGTCCGTGGCGAGGATCTCGACGTTCGTGCGCGTCTGCTCGGCGACGAGCGCGACGCTGTACGGCTCTTCTCCGGTCGAGCACGCGGCGCACCAGATCCGGAGGGGCCCACGGCGCTTGGCCGCGAGGCGCGGGAGCTCGGCGCGCAGCTTCTCGAACTGCTCGGGGTGACGAAAGAACGAAGTGTGTCCGACCGTCGCCGCGTCGAGGAGCACGTCTGCGAGCAGGCTGTCGGACGAGCGCAGCGCCTCGGTCAAGAGCTCGACCGGATCTTCTCCGGTCACCTGAGACATTCGCTCCACCACCTCGTAGACACGGCGTGGCCAGCTGCCAGGCGCGTGCCCGATGCGAGGGATCAACAAGCGATCGATGAGCCCGCTCAGCAGGCGAAACTCAGCCATTCGAGAGCAGCCTCTTCACGATCTCCCCCAGGAACGCCTCCCGAACCGCCTTCACCTTGGGCGACGCCTCGATCGCAGCTCGTGGCATGAAAGCCGCCTGACAGTCGTCGGGGTGCTGCGCGAAGCAGCGCCCGCCGTGCTCCGCCAGCGCCGCGAGCGGAAGTGCTCCGTCGTTGCCGAGCCCGGAGAGGATGATCGCGATCGCGCGCTCTCCGAGCCGGAGCGCGGAGTTCAAGAGCACGTCTCCCGACGGGCGGTGCCCGTTCACGGCCTCCCCCCGCACCAACCGGACGCGCTCGCGCGAGTCGACCTCCATGTGCGTCCCCGCGGGAGCGATGATCACGCCCGCGGTGAGCGGATCGCCGTGACGGGCGACGCGAGCCGGGTAGTCGTCGTGATGGAGGAGATCGGCGAGCGCCTCCGCTTTACCGTCCGGCAGGTGCTGCACCACGAGCAACGGAAGCGATTCTCCGCGCAGCGCGTGGACCAGGTTCTCGAGCGGACGGATCGCGCCGGTCGACCCCACGACGAAGCCCACCGGCCTTCCGTGCGCTGAGGCGCCGAACGCTCCGGCGGCTTTCACGGCCTCGCGCAGGGCTTCGGCTTTCCCCGGGCTCGCGAGGTCACGCTTGCTGAAGAAGGCCACGGCGCCGAGCGCCCTCGCCTCCTCGGCGAGCGCCGAGCCCTCTTCTTCGGAGCTGACCGCGATCACGGCGCACTGCCCGCATTTCCGGATCACCGAGAGCCCGCCGAGCTCCGGCATCAAGAGGTCGAGGAGCACGACGCTCGCGGCCTTGAGCGCAGGGTGCTCGACGAGCTCCCTCCCGTTCCGCGCGCGTCCGACGACGCGAATGTGCGGATCCTGCTCGAGCAGCCGCTCGAGGCTGGTCGCGACGATGTCCGAATCGTCCGCGATCAGAACCAGGGTCATGCCCGCGGGGTCACGCATTGCTCGATGAGGCTCTTCAGCTCGAGCTCGTCGAAGCGCTGCTTCGCGAGCACGGCGACCACGCCCAGCTGCTCGAGCTTGGATCGGTTCAAATCAGTGGCCACGGTGGTGAGCACGATGACGGGTGTCCGGGCCAGCTCCGGCTCGGTGCGCATTTGGCCTACCATCTCGATGCCATCCATGTAGGGCATCTCGATGTCGGTCAGGATGATGTCCGGGGGCTCGCTGCGAGCCATGCTGAGGCCTTGCCGGCCGTCGGTCGCTTCCCGCACGACGAGGCCGAGCGAGCGCAGGATGCCGCACAGGAGCTCGCGCGCGACGGGAGCGTCCTCCACCACGAGCGCCGTCTGCTGACGCACGCGCGCGCCGCGCGCGACGCCGCGTACGGTGGCGTGCAGCGCCTCGACGTCGAGCAGGAGGAGGACCCCGCCGTCCGGCGTGGGAGAAACACCGCGGATCAGCGGCGAGCGGACCGGCATTTCTTCCGCACGCTGGACGGTGATCGCGCGCGGGTTGTCGTAGCCCTCGATGCTGACCGCGTAGAGCCCCGAGGCGCTGTAAAGGATGAGCGCGGCTTCGCCGACCTTCGGCTGCTCGTTTTCGCCGAGCAACGCCGGCAAAGAATAGAGGCGGATGAGCTCCGTGCCGCGATCGGTGTCGATGCGGATGAAGTCACCGTCGCCCGTCTGCTCGATGTCGGTGAGGCGGATCACCGAATGTACGGCGCGGCACGGCACGGCGTAGCGCTGCTCGTCGCTCATGATCGGGATCGCGACCTCGCCGCGCAGGGTGACCGGCAGGTTGAGGTAGACGCGCGTCCCGACCCCACGGGTCGATTCGATGCGGATCTGTCCGCCGGCCGCGGCGATCTCGCGCGCGACCACGTCTAGCCCGACGCCTCGACCGGAGATCTGAGTCACCTGTTCAGCGGTCGTCACGCCCTGCTCGAACAGGAACGGCAAGAGCTCCTCGTTCCGTAAGCCCTCCACCGGCCGCCCGCGACCGAGCAGCACCTGGCGCAGCCGCTCGTAATCCACGCCGCCGCCGTCGTCGCTCACCCTGACGGTGATGGTGGCGCCGACCTGGCTGATCGAAACTTCGATGCTGGCGCGGTCGGGCTTCTTCGCGGCGCGCCGCGCCTCCACCGGCTCGATGCCGTGGTCGAGCGCGTTCCGCACCAGGTGCAAGAGCGACTGCTCGAGCCGGCGCTCGATGGCCATGTCGAGGATGGCGTCGCCGCTCACGCGAATTTCGACGTCCTTGCCGAGCGTCCGCGCGGTGCTGCGGCCGACGCGCACCACCTGGTTCAGCAGGCGATCGGTGCCCACCACCGAGGCGCGGTGCACGGCGCGCTCGAGCTCGTCGAGCGTGAGGCCGAGCGAGAAATCGCTGCTCGACCACTCGGCGCGGATGGCCGAGAGCCCGCGATCGACCTCGGCGCCGTAGCCGAGCGTCTTGGCGATGCGCTCGACGAGGGTCTCGGGAGACTGGCGGGGATCGATCTCCACGAGGAGCGCTCGCAGCATGCGCTGCATCTCGCGCAGGCGCTCGTGGAAGACGGCTTGCTCACCGTAGAGGCGCCGGAGCTCGTGAACGAGTGGACGCACTTCTTCGGCGCGGAGGATCGCCTCGGCGGCCTTGTCCGCCCTGTCCGCCTTGTCCGGCGGAGCGGAGCGGCGCTTCTCTACCGGGGCGGCCTCGGCTTTCGGCTTGGGCTGCGCGGGGGAGTTCGCGGCCACGGCGTCGAGCTCGGCGATGGCGGCCCGGAGCTGCGCGTAGAGCGGCTCGAGCACCTTCGCGTCCTCGAGCTCGTGCTCGCCGGACACCATCCCGATGCCCTCGAAGGCGCTGAGCAGCGCGTCGCCGGTGAGCGTGGTCGGCCCGCCTGCTCGGCGAAGCGCGTCCACCACCGATTCGGCGAGCTCCGCGAGCTGCCCGCAGGTCTCGAGCTCGAGCATGTGCGCCTCGCCCTTGACCGTGTGGAGCAACCTGCGGAGAGTCGCGAGGCTCTGCGGGTTCCCCTGCTCGACCGCAAGCCAGAGCTCGGTCGCCTCGGCGACGCGAGTCGGCATGCTTCGCGAGAAGCTCGCGATCAGCTCATCCCGGGAGCTCATCGCCGAGCTCCGTCGAGTCATGCCCGCTGACGCGGAACTTCTTCGCCGCGAGCTTCAACTCGTGAGAGAGCTGGAGCAGGCTCTCGCCGTTTCTCGTGCTGTCGTTGCTGCCGGTCAGCGAGTCGTTCACCGCTCCCACGATCTCGACGATGGCCGTCTTCACCTGTGAGGTCCCCTCGCG
>JAEZYO010000784.1 GCA_023419055.1 Pseudomonadota bacterium
GACCCGGCGGTTAACAGCCGCCTGCTCTACCGACTGAGCTAAGCTGGAATGGGGCCGAGAGACTAGCCACGGCGGCGTTTTCGTCAAGCGCGAAGAAGCCCGGGTTGCCGATTTCTCGGGCCCGGGCTTTTCCGTTTGGATTCGCCTGATTTCGCTTGCTTTGGCGGTCTCGAGGCGCGCCTTACGCACCGGCCGGCAGCCTGGGGTTCTCGCCCTGCAGCCGGAGGTAGATGTACGAAACAGCGACGACGAGGATGGGAGCCGACGCGAACAGGGCACCCACGAGGCAGGCGATGTAGCCGGCGATGAGGACCAGGAAGGCCAAGAGAGCAAAGACGAAGAGCGCGCCCTTGTGACCCTTGGTGATCTCCCAGCTTGCCTTGATGGCGTCGACGCCGCTCATCTTCTTGTCGACGATGAACTGCCCGTAGAGGCAGATGCCGAGGCCCACGATGACGCCGGGCACGATGCACAGCGCGAAGCCGAAGCCGACGAGCAAGAAATTGACGATCGTGCCGACGAGGTAGGCGCCGAAGTACTTGCCCCCGCCGAAGGCGTCACCGACGGTCGTGGTTTCGCCGCGAGCGGTCCGCAACCCGACCTCCACGATGCCGCCCATGATGTACGCCTGGGCGACCAGGTTCACGACAATCCCGACGAGTGACGGAACGATGCTCATGATGGCCAGCACGTCTGGATCGAGCTGAGACGAGAGCACGCTCATCATGATGTTCGTGCCCACGTTGATGATGACGGAGGGCAGCGACATCACGATCGCTGCCGCGCCGATGCCGAGCCCGACCCCGACGAAGTTCTTCGTGAGCGCGTTCCAGCCGAAGCCAATCGCGTCCGTCGCCGACCAGCTACCGGGCGGGCCGGGAGGTACACCGGGACCGCCAGGACCACCGGGCGGAACGAACCCGCCTCCGAACGCGCCAGGCGGAGGTCCACCAGGTCCGGGAGGCGCGCCCCAACCAGGTCCGGGCGGCGCTCCGGGAGGGCCGTACCCGCCGCCGGGAGGTGCGCCGGGGGGACCATAACCGCCGCCGGGAGGTGCTCCGGGAGGACCATAACCGCCGCCGGGCGGTGCGCCGGGAGGACCATAACCGCCGCCGGGAGGCGCTCCGGGAGGACCGTACCCGCCACCGGGCGGTGCGCCGGGGGGAGCCCCGGGGGGCGACCCGGGAGGACCATAGCCACCACCAGGTGGAGAACCCGGAGGGCCGTAACCGCCACCAGGTGGAGAACCGGGAGGTGGGTAGCCGCCACCGGGTGGGGAGCCGGGCGGACCGTAACCGCCGGGGCCGCCGGGAGGCGAGCCAGGCGGAGCGCCAGGGGGTGCTCCGGGAGGAGGACCCCATCCGCCGCCGGGCGGTGCGCCAGGAGGAGGCCCCCAACCCCCAGGAGGGGAACCGGGGGGCGCTCCGGGAGGAGAACCAGGGGGTGCTCCGGGAGGAGGACCCCATCCGCCAGGCGGGCCGCCGCCCGGTGGAAAGCCGCCGCCTGCTGCACTCACGAAGCCGCTCTCAATCACCCAGACACCTCATTTCGATTGGGCAAAACGCTAGGACAACCTCACGGGACAATCTACGAGAATGTTCAGGGCGATACGCGCGAGGGCGCACGCGGAGAGCGTTCTTGTAGCGAAACGCGCTCGAGAGGCTAGCCGGCCGGAATCGAGAAACAGTGCCGTAACCGGCCGACCTCGGTGCAAGGTTGCAACCGGACGCGGTTGACGGCGGTCATTGGTGTTGGGTAGGCCGCAGGCGTGCAGAACACCGAGCCCGGCGGAACTGAGCCCCGAACGAACTCCTCGAAGCCCGAGGGCCCCGCTCCGGGCGACGTCGCTCGCACGGCTGGCCGCGGCGGGCTCGCGATCACTGCGGCCAAGGTCTACTTCATGGTCGTGGGCCTGGTGCAGCAGATCGCGCTGCCGCGCGTGCTCGGGCTCGACGGATACGGCGCGCTCTCGAGCGCGCTGTCGATCGCGAGCACGACCTACAACCCGATCGTGACGACTTCGATCCAGGGTGCGAGCCGCGCCGTCACCGTGGCGACACCGGAAGAGAGGCCGGCAGCGCTGCGGCAGCTCGTGCTCGTCCACGGGGTCTTCGCCGTGCTGCTCGCCGCCGCGTTCTTCGTGTTCGCGCCGGCGGTGGCGCGGGTGATCGGCGCGCCGCACGTATCGGGCGCGCTCCGGATCTTGAGCGGCGTGCTTCTGATGTACGGCCTCTACACGCCGCTCGTCGGCGCGCTGAACGGACAACGGCGCTTCCTCGGACAGGCCGCGCTCGATGTGACCGCCGCCACCCTGCGCACGGTGGGCCTCGTCGTCGGTTCTTGGTGGTTCGTGCACCGCATGGGCGCTCAGGGCGGAGACGCCGCCGACATCGCCGGCGTCGAAGGAGCGTCCTGGGGCTTCGTCGCGAGCTCCGCGCTGATCCTCGCCGTCGCCCTCTTCATGGTCGGCGTCGGTCGCTCCGGGAAAGGCGGGCCCAGCATCGTCGAACACCTGGTCTTCGTGTTGCCGATCCTGGCGGGGCAGATCCTCTTGAATTTCCTGCTGCAGGCCGACCTCACCCTGCTCCGCGCCTTCGCCGCCGATTCAGCCCAGCAGGCCGGGCTACCGCTCACCGCCGCCGATCCGTTGGTCGGAGCTTACCGTGCCACGCAGCTCTTCTCCTTCCTGCCGTACCAGCTGCTCCTGGCGATAACGTTCATCCTGTTCCCGATGCTCGCGACCGCGGTGCGCGACGGCGATCGCGACGCGATCGCGCGCTACGTGAAGACGGGCGTCCGCTTGGCGCTCCTCATGGCGGGCGCGATGGTCAGCGTGACCGCCGGGCTCTCCGACGGGCTGCTGCACCTCGTGTTCGGGGAGCAGGCGGCGCGTTACGGCGGTCGCTCGCTCGAGCTGCTCTCGCTCGGGTTCGGAGCGTTCGCGATCTTCGGCATTCTCACGACCGTGCTCAACAGCTTGAAGCGCGAGCTCGCGGGGGCGCTGGTCACCGGGATCGCCGTGGTGCTGGTCGCAGGGTTGTGCTGGCTGCGCGTGCGCGGGACGCCGTTCGGCGAGGACTTGTTGTTCCGCACCGCCATCGCGACCGCTTCCGGCCTCTGCCTCGCCACCCTCCTCGCCGCCTGGCTCGTGAAGCGGAGCGCGGGCGCGGTGGTCGACCCGAAGAGCCTCGTGCGCGTGCTGGTAGCGCTTTCGATCGCGGTCACCGCGGGCCGCTTCATGCCGTATTGGGGCAAGGTGGGGACGCTGCTGCAGGCGGGCGTGGTCGGCGCGCTCTACGTCATCGTGCTGCTCATCTTGCGCGAGGTCGGCAAGGCCGATCTCGAGCTCGTTCGGCACGTTCTCCGCCCGAAGCGTCCCGCCTGACGCCGCTCGGGCTCAGTCCGGGCGCTTGTCGGAGGTGACGGCTTTCCGCACGAAGAGGTCTTCGAGCGTTTCATAGCGCGGAGTGAGCGCGTACAAGGTCGCCCCCACCGCGAACGCTCGTTCCACGGTGGCCTTGACCGCCTGCTCGCTCGGCGCCTCGACCACGAAATGGACCCCGGCGCGACGAGTCGCGTAACCGAGCTCGCCGAGCGCGCGCTCGATGCTCTCCGAGGTGTTGGCGAGCACGACGTCGGTGTACTTCACGCTGCGGCTCAAAAGCTCACTCAAGGCGCCGCTCACCACGACCTCCCCCTTGCTCAAGATCGTCACGCGATCGCAGAGCGTCTCCACGTCGTTCAAGATGTGCGTCGAGAAGAACACGGTGCGCCCTCGCTTGCGCTCGTCCACGATGAGATCGCGCACCTCCTTGCGACCGACGGGATCGAGGCCGCTCATCGGCTCGTCCAAGATCAAGAGCTCCGGGTCCGCGACCAGCGCGGCGGCCAAGCCCGCGCGCTGCAGCATGCCTTTCGAGAGGCGCCGCACCGGTCGATCGGCGGCATAAAGGATGCCCACCTGCTCGAGAACCTGGCGGGTGCGGTCACGGGTGGCCTTGGCAGAGAGGCCGGACAGGCGAGCACAAAGCGCAACGAACTCGGACGGAGTCAGGTACGGGTAGACGTACGGGCTCTCCGGCAAGAACCCGACGCGCTGCATCGCGCGGGGGCTCGGAACCGCCTCCCCGAAGATGCTGGCGCTCCCGGAGCTCGGGGCGATGAGCCCCGTCAGCATCTTGATGGTGGTGGTCTTCCCTGCGCCGTTGGGGCCGAGAAAGCCGAAGATGCTGCCCTCCTCGACCTCGAAAGAGATGCCGCGCACGGCGAGGACGCGTCGCATCAAGAGCCCCAGGCGGAACTCCTTTCGCAGGTCTCGCACTTCGATGAGCGACCGGCTCACGGCTCTCACCTTAGCGAAAGACCCGTTGGAAACCAGGCGAAAGCCTCGACGCGCGCGCGCCGTCGCGGCTCGCGCTTGCATGAGCGCTTAGTGAAGCCCGAGGACCTTTGGGCACTCGCGGGGGTGGGCCCCTCGGCCGGAGCGCTCGCTTGGTTTCGGCCGAGCTTCGACGCTCACGAAAACAGTGTTAAAAGTGAGCACGGTGGCCGCGCGGGCATGCGGCGAACAAGGCAGCGCCCGAGTCATCTTGGTACGAGGGACAATGAAACGCTCAGATACGGTCGCAGGACGCCCTCGGGGCGGTAGGGCTCGTGCACTCGGCTACGTCGCATCGACGTTGCTCGGTTCGCTCGCGGTGACGGCGCGCGCGCAAGACGTTCCCCCTCCCCCGCCGCCTCCTCCACCCGCGCCCGATCAATCGGCCCCCGCGCAGCCGAACCCTTATGGTCAACCTCAAGCGCAGCCGTCGCCGTACGGTCAACCACCTGCGCAAGATCCTTACGCTCAACCGGCGCAACCGGCCGCGAGCGCCGAAGGCTCCGCGCAGGGCTCTTGGGGAGCAAGCAGCGGTTGGGGCGCGACCGGTACCGCGGAAGCGGCGGCACCCGAGGGAGAAGAGAGCGAAGAGACCGCGACGCCCGAGGACGCATCCGACGAAGAGCGTGCTTGGCGCGAAGCTTCGCTCCGCGAGCACAACAGCCTGAGCGGGAGCACCGGCCTGCTCCACCTCGTGGCTCCCAGCTCCGGCGCGCCGGGCACGTTCCGCGTCTCCTTCATGCCGTCGTACTTCGCCGCGACGGGCTTCCTCTGTAACAGTACGACCCCCTGCCCGACCTTTACGACCACCGAGAGCGCCTCGCGCGAAGACTCGGTCGATCGCGTGGGCGTGCACCTCGGCCTGTCGGCGACGCCGTGGCCGTTCCTCGAGGCGTACATCGGCTTCCACAACAGCGCGACGAGCGACGATCGCAGCCAGCCGCAGCTGCTTCAGGTGCTCGGCGACACGAACTTCGGCGTGAAGGCCTTCATGCCCTCGGAGCCGGATCAGATCTTCCAATTCGGTGGCGCGCTCGATCTCTATCTCTTGAACGGGATGGGCGGCGTCGGCGTCGACGGCAGCGGTACGAGCTTCGGGATCAAGGGCATGGCCGCGCTCGCGCTCGACCGCCGCTCGGATCCCGAGAAGGCGATCCCCGCGCGCTTTCACGTGAACATGGGCTACCTCTTCGACAACTCGGCCTCGCTGGTCGAAGATCTCGAGACCGAGGAGCCGCCCGAGGGCAGAGGTCGGAACATCTCGCGCATCGAGCGCTTCGGGCTCGACATCAACCGAGTCGATTTCTTCCAGATCGGGCTCGGCGGCGAGTTCGTGCACGAGATCGTGAGGCCGTTCATCGAGTGGACGATCGATGTGCCGGTCAACCGCCAGAACTACGTGTGCAACGTGAACGAAGCCGAAGCGCAGGGCGACGTGTGCCTCGGCGACAATCAGGTCTTCAGCGTGGCCCCCTCGCGCCTCACGCTCGGCGCTCGCGTGTTCCCGTGGAAGGGCCGCGGGCTCTCGCTGCTCGGCGCCTTCGACATCGGCACCGGAGCGACGTCGGACTTCGTGGACGAGGTCGCGCCAGAGCCGCCTTGGACCTTCTTCTTCGGGCTCGGCTACTCCGTGGACACCGAGCCGCCGAAGCCGATCATCAAGCGCGTCGAGACGCCCGCCGCCGCGGCGCCTGCACCGATCGCCCCCGACAGTCACGTCGAGGGCAAGGTCGTCGAGAAGGGCACGGGCGCTCCGGTCGCGAACGCCATCGTCCGCTTCGACGGACGCGCGCTCCCGGGCATGGTGACCGACGAGCAGGGCGCGTTCACGTCGATCGATCTCGAGCCCGGCACCTACACCTTCAAGGTAACCGCCGTGGGTTATCGCGACGGCCAATGCAGCGCGACGGTCACGCCCACCGCCCCGGGGAGCGCGCCCGCCGCGGCGCAGCCTGGCCAGCCCGAAGGCGCCCCGCAGC
>JAEZYO010000836.1 GCA_023419055.1 Pseudomonadota bacterium
CGGCGCCGCCCGTCCCCGCGCTCCCCTCGGAAGCGCACGCGCGCTCGTCGTCGGGCACGCAATCGATGACGCCGCAGCTTGCGCTGTACGCAGGACCGGCTCCAGCTTCGCCCTGATTCGATCCGTCGTTCTCGATCGAGCCTTCGCTGACAGAGCCGTCACCGGGCCCGCCGTCGCCCAACGGAACGTCGCCTTCGGGGTCCGTGCTGTTCCCACACTGCGCGAACAGGCCGGCCGCCGCGAGCAGCGCGACCGTCGACATCCAGCGCGAAGGGGAACGCGAAGCCATACGAAAGCACCCGCAACGGGTGGCTCGAATAAGCTAGCAGCAGTCCAAAACAGCCGCCACGCTCGCACGGGCATGACACGGATGTCAGAGCCGATAGTCGCGGGGTTTCGTAGGTTCCGCGCGTTGTCGTGCCTCCATGCGTCTTCGAGGGAAGGGCGCTCCTCGCGCTTCCGTTCCATAATCGGAACGCCTTCAACCATGCTCGCCCCTCGCTCACGCCACATCCTTTTCGCCTCGGCGCTCCTCGCGGCGTGTGGAGGAGCCCAGCCCGAGCCCAAAGCGCCGAGCGCGACGAGCGCGCCCCACGCCGCGACGCCGTCACCCACCGCGAGCGCGGCGAGCGACGGAGCGAACGCGAGCCCTGAAGCCGTGGACCCGGCCGCCAAGGCGCGTGACCCACATGAAGCCGCGCTCCTCACTCTGCTCGCGGCCCCCTGGGGCGCGCGGAACGATCGCGACGACACGGTGCACGCTCCGACCCCCGACTGGGAGCGCTGGCGCCGCGTGCGCTTCTTCGGCCTCGATCACTTCACCGGCTTCAAGTACCGGAAGGAGCACGACGTCGTCGCTGCCGTCTTCATTCAGGACATGCCGCCGGGCACCCCGGTCAAGAGCGAGACGTGCATGCGGCGCTTCGAGGCCTGGGGTCGCCCGCAGATCAAGCCGTTCGACGTGAAGTTCAGCCCCTTCAGCGTGAAGTTCACGAAGTGGCGCAACCAGCCGCTCATGATCTCGAGCGTCGACGGCGCCCTCAACGTGGGCCTTTCGCGGGTCGAGTTCTCCGGAGCCTGGGCGGCGTTCCCGGCGTACCCGAACGCGTGCTTGATCTACGCCGTCGGAGTGCCGTGGCGCGGGCACGCCGATCTCGCGAAGAAGCTCCGCGATCGTTGGGTGGAAGAGGGGTTCGTGCACATGAACCCGCTCACCGTCGAGCGACCGTACCGGAAGCAGAAGTAGCGCCGCGGCGAGCTCAGGCTCCGCCCCCCGCGATGGCGAAGCCGACCACGTAGAGGACGAGCGCCGCGAGCCAGAGGCTGCTCCAGATCCGGAAACCCTCGAGCCACCCCCAGTAAGGCGCGAGGGGCGGCACCAACAGTGCCAGAAGGCTCCTCCAGCGGGGGCGCCTCGTCACGAGCTTCGCCACGAGCGCCACCTGAGCCGTGACGAGGAGCCCGAAGGCGAAGCTGAGGAAGAGCAAGCGCGCGAGATCCACGCCGGGGGAGCGGAGCATACCTCAGGCAGTATTTCCGCGCGGGGCCCGCCCGGGGGCGCCTGCCGGCGAGGGGAAATCCGTAGGCGCGGAGGCCGGGGGGCCGGCAAAGTACGCACTCATTTTTCGGTGGCTGAAGTTCCGGCGCCGTCGGGTGCTAGACTCGCCGGACCGTGCGTTCCGGGATCCTCATTGCTGCCGCTGCGCTGCTCGGGTTGTTCGCATCTCTTCCTCTAGGGCTGGCACGCGCGCAGGGCGCCTCCGAGCGCGCCGACACCCTGCCGACCAGCAAGATCAAGCGAGGCATGAAGGGCTACGGCCTCACGGTCTTCGAGGGGACGAAGCCGGAGCGCTTCGACGTCGAAGTGATCGACGTGTTGAAGGACTTTCAGCCGCGCCAGGAGCTCATCCTGATCAAGACCAAGCACCCACGCCTCGAGGTGGCGAAGGTGGTGGCCGGGATGAGCGGCAGCCCGATCTACATCGACAACAAGATGATCGGCGCCTACGCGTATGGCTGGTCCTTCGGCGCCGAGCCGGTCGCGGGGGTGACGCCGATCAGGAACATGATCGACGAGCTCATGTTGCCGCTGCCGAACGAGATCAACGGCTGGCCTCTCAAGGCGGTACCGGGCGCGGCGACCAAGCAGAGCGCCGTGGACGCGAAGAAGCGCGAGAACGGCAAGCTCGGCATGTTCGGCCCGCGCTACGGCGGCGACCTCAACCACTACGATCTCGAGAAGCACGCCGCGGAGCTCGCTCGCTCGAAGAGCGCGATGACGCCCTCGAGCGCGAGCGTGGTCCGTCCGGTGGCGACGCCGCTCATGATGAGCGGCCTCACGCCCGCGGCCGTCAACTTCTCGCAAGAGCTGCTTGCTCCGCTGGGGCTCGACCCGTTGCAGGCGGGCGGCGGCGGGCAGACGCCCGAAGCAGGCGCGCCGCTGCGCTACGAGGACGGCGGCGCGATCGGCGTGCGCCTCATCCGAGGCGACATGAGCGCGATGGGCCTCGGGACGGTGACGCGCGTCGAGGGTGATCGGTTGGTCGCCTTCGGACACCCGATGATGCAGGCCGGCGTCACCGCCCTGCCGACCGCGATCGGCAGGGTGCTGTGGTTTCTGGCGAGCGAGCAAAGAAGCTTCAAGATCGGCATGCCAGTGCGCGACGTCGGCGCGCTCGTGAACGATCGGGTGGCATCCATCGTGGTCTCGCACGGGACGAAGGCGCCGGTGCTACCGGTGACCATGACCATCAAGGGCGTGCGCGGCATGCCCGTCTCGAACTGGAAGTTCGAGACCGCGCACGAGAAGTTCATGACCCCGACCTTCCTCTCCATCGCGCTCGGGAGCGCCTTGCAGGCGGTCGCGTCGGAGCGCGAGGACGTCACCTGGACGGCCAAGAGCAAGCTCAAGATCCAGGGCTACGGGGAGATCACGCTCGAGGACTACGGCGTCGCGATCGGCGGCACTCCGGAGCCCGGCGAGTTCACGCGCACGAACCTGGTGCGCGCCGTCGGGGCGGTGCTGAACAACCCCTGGC
>JAEZYO010000646.1 GCA_023419055.1 Pseudomonadota bacterium
GAGCTCCTCCTCGGGCGTGCGCGCGTCCTGCATGTGGATTTGATAGAGGTCGATGCGATCGGTCCCGAGCCGGGCGAGGCTCGCGTCGATGGCACGCGTGATGCGCAGGCGCGACGCGCCGGTGCCGTTCGGGCCCTCGGCCATGCGAAAGCGGCCCTTGCTGGCCAGAACGATTTTCTCGCGCGCCTTGCGTGACGCGAGCCACTTTCCGAGCACGCGCTCGGAGAGCCCGTCCTGGCCGTAGACGTCGGCGGTGTCGACGAAGTTGATGCCCGCGTCGAGCGCGCGATCGAGCACGGCGAGGCTCTCGTTCTCGCTCGAGCCGACTTTGTGCATGAACGATTTCTCGTCCGCCTCGCCGAACGTCATCGCGCCGAGGCAAAGGACCGAAACCTGCGTTCCCGTGCTGCCGAGCTGTCGATACCTCATGGGCCGGCAAGCTTAGTCGCGAGCGTGAAACCCTGCCACAACGGGCCGTGCTGTCCCGAGACGCTCCGGCACGAAGGGACGGGGCGTAGCGTGGAATTACGGGTATCGATGTTGCAGGCCGAAGGGCATGAAAGCCACGCATCGGGATACGACGGTGACGAAGATCGACTCGACGTACTCGCCGGTCGGCGCCATGGGGCAAAAGTACCTCGCTTCGGGGCGCACGATCGCGATGCGCCTCTGGGAGGACGAACCCCCCGGCAAGCTCGAGGACACGCGCGAGCGGGACTACGAAGTCGTCGGATACGTCCTCAAGGGGCGGGCCGAGCTTCACGTGGAAGGGCAAGTCGTGCTGCTCGGACGAGGCGACTGTTACGTGGTTCCGAAGGGCGCGCGTCACGCCTATCGGATCCTCGAAGCCTTCACCGCGATCGAGGCGACGAGCCCTCCGGGACAGGTTCACGATCGCGATGAAAGCCCGCCGCCGCACTGACCGGCTCGCGGGCGGTCCGCTTCACTTCGCGATGGCGACTTCTTGGGGGCGAGCCTCCCGCGCAGCCGCGCGCTGGCCCGCCTTCTCGGCGAGGTGCGTCTGCCACCAGAGGCGAGCTCGCTCTTCGTCCCAGGGGTGTTCGAACGCGAGCCCGCGCAGGCTCTCGGCGAGCTCGCGCGCCGATTGCGGGCGCTTGTTCGGGTTCTTCTCGAGACACTGCATGACGAGCGCCTCGAGACCGGGGTGTTGGTCGCGGCCCACGCGCCGGGAGGGCGGTACCGGCTTCTGGTGGGCGTGCATGACGAGCAGATCGTGGCGGGTCCCGGCGTCGAACACCCGCTTGCCGGTCATGAGCCAGTACGCGACGCACCCGAGCGCGTAGATGTCGGCGCGAGCGTCGACCGGCGCTTGGAAGCGCACCATCTCGGGGGCCATCACGGTGGGCGTCCCGACGAAGCGCTCTTCGTCTTCGAGTTCTTCGGCGGTCGGGTGGCGATCGAGCACGAGACCGAAGTCGAGCACCTTGACGAAGTCGTAGTCCCCGCCGTGGTGACAGGCGTAAATGTTGGCGGGCTTCACGTCGCGATGGACGAAGTTCCGCGCGTGCGCTTCTCCGAGCGAGTGGCACGCCTGGCGGAGTAGGTACGCGATGCGTTCGGCCGGCTGCGGCCCGAAGCGCTCCACCAGGCTCTTCAGGTCCATGCCTTCGAGGAGCTCCATCACATAGTAGAACGAGCCGTCCCGGGTGATGCCGAAGTCGTACACCTGGATCGTGTGCGGCGAGCTCAGCGAGGCGGTGGCGCGGGCTTCTTTGGCGAAGAGCCGGAGCAGCCGTTCGGCTTCTTGCGGGCCGTGCTCGGTCAGGATCTTGGGGCGGATGAGCTTCACCGCGGCAGGGCGGGCCAACATGCGATGGTCCGCGCGCCACACCTCCGCCATTCCGCCGACGCCGAGGCGCTCTACCAAGCGGTAGCTGCCTACCTCGCGCGCCTTCACGATGCCCTCGCTCAGGCGGTGCACCATGATCGAGATCCGCTGCGCGACCAGCGCCGCCACGAGCGGCGACGCGACCAGGAACGCGATCTCGTAGGGGGCAGGCGGCGCCTCTCTCCCGCGCAGCAGATAGAGGGCGAGGGGATCCATGAAGGCCGCGCCCAACGAGACCAGGAGCGCCTTCTTGGGCGGTGCCGGAATCAAGGCTCCGAAGGCGAGCACGGGCAGGACCACCGGCGAGATCTGCCGCGCGAACTCCGCCGGAGGCCACGGGTGCGAGTGCCGCAAGAGCCCGAGCAGGAGCGACAGCACGAACAGGTAGACGTAGCCGAGGTCGACCACGAAGTGCGGGCGGATCTTCGAGAGCCGCGTGACGCCGAACATCACGAGGCTCGCGACGATCGCGCCACCGAGCAGCTTGAGCATCGCGGGCCAGAGATCGCCGAAGGGCGCCTCCTGCCGCGGTACGAGCACCAAGAACGCGAGCAGATAGGCGGCGAGCAGCGCAGCGCTTCCGAGCGAGATGCCGGAGAGCCGGGCCACCGCCATCTGAACGACGTCGTCGAGGAGCTCGAGGTTCGCCGCGGCGCGAACTGCCTCGCGCTCGTCCCATTTGTCCGCGGGGAGGACGCTCGCGCGGCCAGCCGAGGAAGCTTCCACGGCGGGTGGCGGCTCGCGTACCGGTTCGAGACGTTCGCCTTCTGCAGCGATCCTCGCGGGCTCGGCGGGAGCTATCGAAGGCGGGCTCGTGGGAGGCACGCGGCTCGCAGCATAGCCGCGAGTCCCGGACACCTCCACGTCGAAAGAAGACTTTCGAAACTAGACGAAAGGTTTTGGACTCATGGTTGAAACAATCGGTAGGGAAGTATCCCGGGGTCCGCCACTGGTCCGGAAACATAACTTCCAGCCGAAATTCGAAGATTCCGACTCCTCAAGGGAAGGGTTCAGCCCATGAAGAAGGTCGTTTTAGCTCTCATTGCTTTATTAGTGACAAGTTGGGCGCTGCTTGCGTCGCCGACGGCTGCCTTTGCGGCCGATTCACCACCGCCTGACCCCGTCGCTCTCGAGAAGCGCGTGGCGGACCTCGAAGCCTACGTGACCAACGGGGCGCGCGGAGAAGATTCCAAGGTGAACGCGCCCGGGCCCGGCCACAACGGCTTCATCATGGTGTGTGCAGCGCTCGTGCTGTTCATGACCATGCCCGGCCTCGCCCTCTTCTACGGCGGCCTGGTGCGCAGCAAGAACGTGCTCTCGATCATGGCCCAGTGCATGGGGATCGCGGGCCTGGTCGCGCTCCTCTGGTGGGCCTTCGGCTACAGCCTCGCGTTCGACGAAGGGAGCGCCATCATCGGCGGCTTCGGCTTCGCGATGTTGAACGGCGTCACGTCCACGCCGGCTGCCGGGTGGGTCTCGCACAACGTCTTCTCGATGTTCCAGCTGATGTTCGCGATCATCACCCCGGCGCTCATCGTCGGCGCGATCGCCGAACGCATGAAGTTCAGCGCCATCCTCGCGTTCGTCGCCATCTGGATGGTGGTCGTGTACTTTCCCCTGGCCCACATGGTCTGGGGTCCGGGCGGCCTCATGAACGGCCTCGGCAACGCGGACGCTCCCATCAAGGCGATCGACTTCGCCGGCGGCACCGTGGTGCACATGTCCTCCGGCTGGTCGGCGCTCGTGCTCGCCCTCATCGTCGGCAAGCGCAAGGGCTTCGGCAAGGAGAACTTCACGCCGCACAGCCTCGTGCTCACCATGGTCGGCACGGGCATGCTGTGGGTCGGCTGGTACGGGTTCAACGCGGGCAGCGCGCTCGCTGCGGACGGCATCGCCTCTCAGGCCTTCATGACCACCACGCTCGCTGCCGCCATCGCCGGTGCCTCCTGGGGCGCCATCGAGTGGATCACCCGCGGCAAGCCCACGGTCCTCGGCTTCTGCTCCGGCATCGTCGGCGGTCTCGTCGTCATCACCCCCGCGGCCGGCTTCGTCACGGCGAACGGCTCGATCATCATCGGTGTGCTGGCCGGCGTGGTGCCCTTCTTCGCCTGCACCAAGCTGAAGCATGCGCTCGGCTACGACGACGCGCTCGATACCTTCGGTGTTCACGCGGTCGGCGGCACCCTCGGCGCGCTCTTGACCGGCTTCCTCGCCTCGCCCGAGGCGAACCCGCTGCTGAGCGACCTGGTGAAGAACACGACCCTGTGGCTCGAGCAGGTGAAGGCGATCGGCCTCACGCTCGTGCTCTCGATCGTCGCGACCGCGGTCATCGGCTACGCCCTCAAGGCGACCCTCGGCCTCCGTCCCTCGGAGGAAGAGGAAGAGGCCGGCCTCGACATCACTGGCCACGGCGAGCGTGGCTACGAGATGAATCAAGGCGTCTGAGTCGGTTCGGTCCCCTCGGGGCCCATCGACAGCGAAGGAGAGCCCTGGGCAACCAGGGCTCTCTTCGTTTGTGGGGGATAGAACGAACGCGGCCCGTCGGCGAGGTAGGCGAACCCGACGGTCACCATCGCCGTCAGCTGGGGCAGGGGTTGGCTCTCGGCATCGCCGAGGTCGAGCGCTTCGAAGCGGAACCGACCGTCGAGCCCCACCCACGGGACGATCGGCGCGTCGAGCGCGGCGCGCACACCGAGCGCGACCCCGGGAGCCCAAAAGGTTTGCGCGATCGTCGCGTCGCGTGTGTACCCGATGAACCAATCACTGAAGGCTCTCAACGCGAGTCCGAGCGGAGCGCCCCGCGCGTAGGGGGCTCCGAAACCTACTCCGAGCTCCGCGCCCAGGTTCATGGTGGTGCGATCTCCGCTCGAGCCGAAGCGAGCCGTCTCGGCGCCCATCAGCGTGAACATCCCCACTGGGAGCCCGACTTCGAGCCGGGGGCCCCACGAAGGCTCGAGCTCTCCGTGACTCGAATCGATGTCCGCACCGAGCGACAGGCCCCCCTCCGGACGGTAGAGCTCGGGCCAGCGCTTGGAGGCGGGGGGCAGGCGCAGAGGACGATCGAAATGCGGCGTTTCTGCGGGAGTCGGCGCGGGCAGCGAAAAAGTGACCGTGCGGTCCTCGAGGTGGGCACCGGTCGCGGCGCCGGGAGCCGAGGCCGAGCCCTCCGGTATCGAGGATTCCTCCCGCGGGAGCTCGCGGTAGGCGAGGGCGAGCCGAGCATCGACGGCGTCCAGGAACGCATCCGAGAGCTCGGCCCGACGCTCCACGGCGAGCCGCTCATCTCCCCAGACGACCCAGGCTTCGGTGGCCGTGCAGCGGAGCTCGATTCCAGCAGGCTCGAGCTCGCGTTCCGCAAAGAGCAGGTGGACGCGCGCCGCGAGCTCCTCGGCCGCGCTCCGGTCCAGGCGACTACAGCGGACCTCGACCCCGGAGGAGGGCTCGCTTTCGGCGCGAACCTGGGCCACGCCGAGAAGCACGGCCACACCCGCCAGCGTCGCTTTCGTCAACCGGCCCACGGCGAAGCCGAGTGTAAGGGATGCTGCGACGGGAAACGAGAAAAACATTCCGAGGGAACCGCTCACGCCGGACGCGCCGGACGACTAAACTCCAAGGACCACGAGACCGCCGTTTTGGCTCCCATGAACCTGCCTTTCGAATCCGCAGCCCTCGACGGCTGCGGTCGCGACTCGAGCACCGGGACCATGG
>JAEZYO010000647.1 GCA_023419055.1 Pseudomonadota bacterium
GAAATGTACGTGCAGGGCGACAGCGCGGTCCGGCACCAAGGCGGCTACCTCGCTTCCGTCGACGCGAGCGGTAAGCAGACGGTGCACTCCGGGTGGTTCGGCAGCCACAACCTCGACCAGCGCCTGCTCGTCGACGGCGATCGCGCTGCCCTTCTCGGCCTGGGCGACGCATACCCGAAAGGCATCTTCTTCTCGTACCACGACGATCCGAGCACCGACGTCGCGCAAGTGCTCGCCGCGAACGGCGTGGGTGACACGAACGGACAACTCGGCGGCCTGGTCGACCTCGGTGACCGCCTGCTCGCCCCGTTCATCACCGATCGCGCCCTGCCGCCCGACTTCGACCCCGGAGAGTGGCCGAACGGCGACGAAGCCAAGATCGAGCAGGTGCGCGAAGCGGCGAACCACGGCAAGGATCTCGGCTTCTTCTTGGTCGACGAGGCCTCGGGGGTGCCCGAAGGCGGCATCGAACCCGTGTGGGTCGACTCGGGGAGGGCGGGCGACGCTTTCCTCGAGAACCTGAAGTCCGCGCCCTACGGCTCGGGCGGCCTCGTGCTCTTGATTTGGGCAGAGACAAGCGGCGACGGCCAAAGCGCTTCGTCGACGTACTACACGATGGTGATCGACGCCGAGGGCGCCGTCTGCCAGCCGCGGCTCGCGCTCGATCCGAGCTACGCGCCCTCGAGCGGCGACGACGTCGTGGCGCGCGCGGACGGCGCGATCGTCTGGGCGAACGTCCAAGACGACACGATCAACGTCGTGACCCTCGCGCCCGCTCCCTAGGCTTCCTACTCGTAGGTAGGCGCGCATCCGGACGGGCTTCGCGGGACTTGCGCGCGCGCCCGCGGCCTCCCTGGGCCGCTTCAAAGCTCCGTCCTTTACGCTGGTAGCGCCCGCTGATACGGGCGTCCCCCTACGCCAGGAGCCTCGTCAATGACCGAGCCTCGTTATCGGGTCGCACTCGATCCTCCCCCCGGATCCCTCACGCTCATCGATCGGGGGCTCGTCGGTCAGGCCGTCGAATACTCGCGCGAGAGCCCGCGCCGCCGCGTGATCCAACCCTTTCACAAGCAAAACACCGAGACGCTCCACCGCATGCTGAACGCGGTGCAGCCCGACAGCTACGTACGCCCGCATCGGCACCTCGACCCACCGAAGGCCGAAGCGTGGATCTTGCTCCAGGGCTCGCTCGTCTTCTTCACCTTCGAGGACGACGGCGAAATTCGGGACAGCGTCTTCCTCTCTCGCGACGGTGACGCGTTCGGGGTCGACCTCGTGCCCGGCGTCTACCACACGTTCGTGGTGCTCGACCCCGACACCGTGATCTACGAGGTGAAGGACGGGCCTTACGTCCAGAGCAACGACAAGGCCTTCGCGCCCTGGGCTCCCGCCGAGGGTGACCCCGCCGCGCACGCCTACATGGCGCGCTTGCTGGAAGCGCACAACAGCCGCTGAGAGCCGGCTCTAAGGCGCTACGCTCTCGGCCTCGAGCTGCTTCGCCACGTCTTCCATCACCGAGTTTCCGCGCGTCGGGCGGATGAAGCCGCGCCCGGGTCGATCCAGATCGAGCGTGGTGAGCACCACCAACGTCACGAAGGCGGCAAAGGCGAGCCAGGCTCCGAACTGACGGTTCGACGTGAGCCCGAACGCGTACCCGGCAAACGCCGACCACGCGAAGCAGAGCGCGATGGTGATGACGGTGATCTCCTGCGGCACGACGCGCCGCTCAGCCGCCACTCGGTCCGTGTTGAGATCGAAGAGCTCGTTCAGGGAGACGATGAGCTGCGCCACCGACGGCGTGTCACGCTGTGGGACGGAGCGCTCGACGCGGTCCCAGATCGCGTGATGCAGATCCTCGCTCTTCTCGATCACCTCCTGCAAGCGTCCGAGATCGTGGCCCGCCTCGAAGAACTGCACGCGGAGCCGCCCGTAGCGCGCGAGGTCTCGCCGACACCCCGACTGCTCTTCCGGCATCAGGAAGCTACAGCGGAAAAACGCGGTCCCGAGCGCGTTCGCCTCCTTGACGATCACCTCCTCGCGCATGTCGAAGCGCTCTGCGGCCATCGAAAAGGAGAACGCGAGGATCAGCGCCAGGAGGCCGCCCACCGCGGTGTCGATCGAGCCGAGCGAGAGCGCCTCGCCGTCGAGCCTCGCCTTCGCGCGTGGCCGGTTCTTGGCGCCCAGGCGGTAGAAGACCTCCCAGATCGTCGCCATACCCAGGAACAAGAACCCGGCGATGAAGAACGCGCTGATATGATAGAGGAACGGCTCACGCACCGAGCATGAGCTTGCGATGCCGGCACGCTCCGTCAACGCGCCAATTCTCGCCGCGCGCCGACGCGGCGAGCTCGAGCCACGATAACTGAGGCCGGCGCGTCGCATCGCGCTCGCAATGTTCAGCACCCATTGCGTGTCGTTACTCACCCGCGCGGGCGCCGTGATCGTCGGTCCGTTCATGTGCTAACACCCGTGTGAGGGAACATGTCGGACCGGGCGCGCTACGAGCTCTACTACTGGTCGGAGATCCCGGGGCGCGGAGAGTTCGTGCGCCTCGCGCTCGAAGAAGCGGGGGCCGACTACGTCGACGTCGCCCGACTGCCGGAAGAAAAAGGCGGCGGCGTCGCGGCGCTCGAGCGCTTCTTGAAGGACGAGAAGCTCGCGGTGCCGCCGTTCGCGCCGCCGTTCCTCAAGGTGGGTGCGCTCGTCATCGCGCAGACGTCGCTCATCTTGCAGTTCCTCGGGGAGCGCCACGGGCTCGCTCCGGGCGGTGAAGCCGAGCGGCTCGCGGTGCAGCAGATCCAGCTCACGATCGCGGACATGGTGGTGGAGGCGCACGACGTGCATCACCCGCTCGGCGCCGCGCTCTACTACGAAGATCAAAAGGACGAATCCGTGGCGCGAGCCGAGATCTTCGTCGGGCAGCGCCTGACCAAATTCTTGCCCTACTTCGAGGCCATCCTCGCGCGTAACGGCGCGGGCAACGGCGAGTACCTCGTCGGCAAGAACCCGAGCTACGCCGATCTCTCGCTGTTCCAGCTTTACGGCGGCCTCCGTTACGCGTTCCCGAAGGCCATGAAGCGCCTCGAGCCGAAGCTCCCCAAGCTCTCGGCACATTTCGATCGCGTCGCCTCGCGTCCGCGCATCGCGAGCTACCTCGCCTCGAAGCGCCGCTTACCGTTCAATCAGTACGGCATCTTCAGGCACTATCCAGAGCTCGACGTCGACGTCTGAGTTCAAGAGTTCCCATGCTCTCCGAAGTCGCGTTTCGCCCCCCCATCATCAAAACGGAACGTCTGCTGCTCAGGCCCTGGGATCCCAACGACGCCGACGCGGTGTACGCCTACGCCTCCGATTCAGAGGTGGCGCGCTACATGCCTTGGCAGCGCCACTCATCGGTCGCGGACGCTCACTTCTTCCTCAACGAGATCGTGGCCGAGCGCTACGAGCAGGGCTCGCTCCTCTACGCCATCTCGTCCGCCGACATCCCGGAGCTCGCCATCGGCGGCGTGAGCCTCGAGTGGCGGCCGGAAGAACACCAGATCATGGAGCTCGGCTACGTCCTCGCGCGCGACCGCTGGGGTCAGGGCTACGTTCCTGAAGCGGCCCGCGCACTTCTCGAGCACGCCTTCTCGACCACGCCGGTCGAGCGCATCTACGCGCCCATGTTCGCGGAAAACACGAGGAGCCGGCGCGCCGCGGAGAAGATGGGGCTCATCCTCGAGGGTGTGCTCCGTTCCTCGCTCGTCTTCCACGGGCGGCGCTGGGACGAGTCCATCTACTCCATCCTGCGAAGTGACGCCGGCATCCCGCGCGAACCGCGCGCCTGAGCGAGACGAAGAGGGCTACGCCGCGCGCGCGAGCCTGATCTTGTCGCCCTGACCTGCGCGGTAAAAGCGCTGCAAGAGCCCGCGCGCCTGGCCCGACTCGGCGTCGAGCAGCCGCGAGGTGAAGCGCGCAGCGAGATCGTTCGCGAGCCGGTAGCGCTCCCCGAGCTCGGTGTTCGCGTCGTGCAGGTACCTGACGTTCTCGTAGAGCCTCTCGTGCAGCGCGCGCCGCTCGTCACGCTCGCTCGAGCCGTTCTCGAACGCGAGCAGCACGAACTTGTCGACCTCGGCCTGAAGCTCGAGCTCGAGCTGCGTGGCCGGCAAGCCCGTGCGCACGCGCTCCACCAGGTAGATGAAGTGACTCACCCCCTCGAGCAGCTGCAAGAAGCCGTCGTTCAGGCCGAATTCAGGGGCGATCGGCGGCAGCACCAGCTTGATCTCGAGCGCGTCCTCCGTCTCCCGCAACAAGAGGTGCTCGCGCGTCTCGCCGTCACCCGGCGCGACGAACCGCACGACGTCGGGCGCACGCTCGAGCCCGTAGTAGCGTTCGAGCGTGCGCTGCAGGCGCCGGAGCGCGCTCGCGGCCACGCGCCTCTGCTTCAACAGACGTCTCCACCGCCGCGCACGGGCACGAGCCCCTGGAGACCGAGCGCCGCCGCGAGCTGGTTCGAGCCGGTCTTGAGCCAGCGCTCGTACACCTTCACGATGCCTGCGTCGGAGGTGAGCGCCGCGTTCGCTTGAAAGCGATCTGCGATGCTGCGCAGCACCTCGCCGAACGCCTCGAAGTTGCGAGCCAGCTCTTCGAACACGGTGCGCGCGCCGTTCACCACCGATCCCGAGAACGATCGAGAGCGGAGCATGCTCGCCGCCCCGTCGTACGCCCTGGCGCCCACCGAATCGACGTAGTCGATGGCGACGCCGCGCGTCTCGAGGTGGTCCGGAAAGAAGCCGCGCACGTAGAGCACGCCGTCGCCCAAGCTCCTCAGGCGCTCGAAGCGCTCGCCACCAGGGGTCTCGAGCGCTTGCGCCAGAAGGAGCGTGAGCGAGCCGTTGAGGGGTGCCGCCGCCTCGCGTCCGGGGTGCGCGTAATCCCGCAACAGCGTGACCAGGTACGACGAGGCAGCGTCGCTGGCTTCGGTGCGGTGTTCGCGCAGGGCTTCGACCAAGAGTTCCTCGAAGAAGCCGTCCAGACTGTTCGAGAGGGCCAGCGTGTGATCGTTCGATGACGACGCCGTATTCATGATCTTGTTTCCGCCTCTTCATTCTACGGAAGCGACGCACCTTCGCCCTGAACGAACACCCAGGTGTGGATGACTTTCTCAGCGCTCGCAGAGGCCGGCTGCTAACGATCGTACCGGCGGGCTCGTCCTCGCGACTCAACCGAAACGCTGCCGAGACGTGGTCCCGCGGGCCGAATTGCAGGCGCCGCCCTTGACACCCTTTGGCTTCTGCATAGGTTCACGTTCGCTGTTGGCACTCAACTGGGTCGAGTGCTAGCAAACGCCAAGAAAAGACAATCTTTTCGAATACTTGGGCACGCTAGCCAGCCCACCGCGTCCTCACCCGAAGCTAGTGCTCGGGTTGGGACGGTCCGGGCAGCTCGCGTCGCCCCCCAACCAGACACTCAAAGGCAAACGAGGGACACATGGCAACCAAGATCCGACCGTTGCAGGACCGCGTCATCGTCAAGCGCGTCAAAGAAGAAGAGAAGACCAAGGGCGGCATCATCATCCCGGACTCGGCCAAGGAGAAGCCGATCGAGGGTGAAGTGATTGCCGTGGGCAACGGCAAGGTCGGCGACGACGGCAAGCTCCGTACGCCCGACGTCAAGGCCGGCGATCGCATCCTCTTCGGCAAGTACAGCGGCACCGAGGTGAAGCTGGACGGCGAGGAGCACCTGATTTTGCGCGAGGACGACATCCTCGGCGTCATCGAGAAGTGAACTGAGAAGGATCAAGCAGGAGAATCGAAAATGGCAGCCAAGGAAATTACGTACACCGAGAACGCGCGCAACCTCATCCTCAACGGCGTGAACGCGCTCGCGAACGCCGTGAAGGTGACCCTCGGGCCGCGCGGCCGTAACGTCGTCATCGAGAAGAGCTTCGGCTCGCCCACGATCACCAAGGACGGCGTGACCGTCGCCAAGGAGATCGAGCTCGAGAACAAGTTCGAGAACATGGGCGCGCAGATGGTGCGCGAGGTCGCGTCCAAGACCTCCGACGTCGCCGGCGACGGCACCACCACCGCCACCGTGCTCGCTCAGGCGATCTTCCGCGAGGGCTCGAAGCTCGTCGCCGCGGGTCACAACCCGATGGAGATCAAGCGCGGCATCGACAAGGCCGTGGAAGCCATCACGGAAGAGCTCAAGAAGAACGCGAAGCAGACCAAGGATCCGAACGAGATCGCCCAGGTCGGCACCGTCAGCGCCAACGGCGACACCACCGTCGGCAAGCTGCTCTCCGAGGCCATGGAGAAGGTCGGCAAGGAAGGCGTGATCACCGTCGAAGAGGCGAAGAGCGCGGAGACCTCGCTCGACGTCGTCGAAGGTATGCAGTTCGACCGCGGCTACCTCTCGCCGTACTTCGTGACCGACCCCGAGCGCATGGAAGTGTCGCTCGAGGACGCGTACATCCTCCTCAGCGAGAAGAAGATCAGCAACATGAAGGACCTGCTCCCGGTCCTCGAAGCGATCGCTCGCCAGCAGAAGCCGCTCCTCATCATCGCCGAGGACGTCGAGGGCGAGGCGCTCGCGACGCTCGTCGTGAACAAGCTCCGCGGCACCCTCTCGGCCGCCGCCGTCAAGGCGCCCGGCTTCGGTGACCGCCGCAAGGAGATGCTCAAGGACATCGCCATCCTCACGGGTGGTCAGGTCATCGCGGAGGAGCTCGGCCTCAAGCTCGAGAACGTCACGATCAGCGATCTCGGCCGCGCCAAGCGCGTCAAGGTCGACAAGGACAACACCACGATCGTCGACGGCGCGGGCGCGAAGGACAAGATCAAGGGCCGCCAGCAGGAGATCCGCCAGCAGATCGAGAACACCTCGAGCGACTACGACCGCGAGAAGCTCCAGGAGCGCCTCGCGAAGCTCGTGGGCGGCGTCGCGGTGATCAAGGTCGGCGCTGCGACCGAGACCGAGATGAAGGAGAAGAAGGCTCGCGTCGAAGACGCCCTCCACGCGACCCGCGCGGCCGTGGAAGAGGGTATCGTCCCCGGCGGCGGCGTCGCTCTGCTCCGCGCTCAGAAGGTGCTCGACGGCCTCAAGCTCTCCGACGAGCAGCAGGTGGGCGTCCGCATCATCCGCCGCGCTCTCGAGGAGCCGCTCCGCCAGATCGTGGCGAACGCGGGCGAAGAGGGCTCGATCGTGGTCCAGAAGG
>JAEZYO010000884.1 GCA_023419055.1 Pseudomonadota bacterium
GTCATGAACTCGACGCTCGAGTAGGGCCGACAAAAGTGCGGGTCCCGCGTCAGCTCGGTGAGCCGACCGCGGGACCCACGGCCCCCCTCCTCTTCGCGGTGGGCTAGCGCCCGACCGTCCCCCAACCGGTCCTGATGGCCTCGCGGAAGCGATCCCAAGTACCGGGGTTCTTGCCCTCCCACATCGATTTCGCGCTCGGCTCGATCTGCGTCCAGTCGCTGCCCGACGAACGATATCGGAGCTGCTCCCCGAACTCGTACGCAGGCGCGACCCAGTCGAAGGTGTAACGCTCCGGCTCGTAGGTGCGCTTGAAATGATCGAGGTAGCGCGAAGGGTTGAAGCGGCGCCCGGCGGGGATCTCGGAGATTTGCACGTCGGTGTGGCGAAGCGTGTCGTGAACGGTCTCGACGCGCTCGTTCGTATCCTTGTGCAGGTGAATCTCCTCGACCACGCGGGCGTGCTTCTCGAAGACAGGCTCCTCCGAGCTCGCCCTGAGATCGAGTGAGCGCTCCCGGAACGCTTCGTCGTCCAGAGAGACGGGCCGATCGATGACCCGGCGCTCCAGATTGACGTGCTCCTCGCGAATCGTCACGGTCTTGTCCACCGGGACGCTCGCGACGCGAGTCTTGACGCGCAAGCCTCCAGCCTCGTACTCGCGCTTGCCCACCCGGAGCTCCTCTTCGATGACGGGGATGACGATGTCTTCGACCGGCCGCTCACCGACGTCGCTGAGCTCGGCGGCCCGTTCGCGGATGGCGGACTCCTCTGCGACGCGCTCCGCGATGCGCTCGCGGATCTCCCCTTCCCCGGCGCAGCGGCGCATGATGGCGACCGCCTCGGCCTCCTTGTCGTCTTCGACCACGATGGCCTCGAGCGTCCCCCCGCGCCGAATGCCGTCGACGCACTGAGCGGCCTCGCTCTTGGCCAGGCCGATCTTCTCGAGCGCGCCGCGCATGCCCTCGGAGCTCCTCTGGAGTCGAGAAGCGTCGAGCAGTCGGAGCATGGGGCCGTTGGCGGCGACCTGACCCAGATCGGGCAGGTCGAGCAAGCTCATCGGCGAGGGCGGCCTGGCGTCGCTGCTGATGCGCGCCGACGCGAGCAGACCGACCTCCTGCTGCGGGAGCCCGATGCTGGCGAGCTGCCCCATCGCGTCCTCCGCCTGGCCGAAGTTCTTGAAGAGCCCGACCACGGTTTTCATGGCTTGATTCCTTTCTTGATCTTCGGCGAGATGTTTCCGGGGATCTCGCTGATGTCGACCTCGGTGTGGCGCACCGAGTCGCGCACGTGCTCGACGTGCTCGGAGCTGTCCTTCTTGAGAAGGATCTCCTCGACGACGCGCGCGCGCTTCTCGACCACGGCCTCCTCGGCCTTGGCCCGGAGCTCGAGCACCCCCTCGTGGAGCCGGGCGTCGGCGTCCGCCAGCGTGAGCGGTTGATCTACCCTGCGCCGCTCGACCTTCACCGTCTCTTCGCGCAGGCGGACCTCCTCGTCGAAGGGCTGCGCGACGATCTTGCTCTCGACGTGCACGCCGCCGGAGTCGACCTGCCGTTTACCGACGTGGATCTCCTCTTCGACGATGGGGATCACCCGGTCGGTGCCTCTGAGAGGCTCGGTGCCCCTGAGAGGCTCCCTCTCGGACCCGTGGAGCTTCTCCTTGATGGTCTCCTCGGTGCCCTGGAGCTTCTCCTTGATGGTCTCCTTGGTGTCCTGGAGCTTCTCTTTGATCGACTCCTTCTTCGGCATCGGCTTCGTCGCCGCCGGCGCCGCGGTCTTGGCCGCGAGCTCGCGCCGAGCGCGCTCGGCCTCTGCTTCGGCTCGCGCGGTCGCCGCCGCGCGCGTGCTCACACCCGCCAGGGTGAGGTCATGGTCGCCCATCAGGACGTCGTGCGCCGCGTAGCGCTTGCCGTCCCCCAGGACCACCTGGGTGACGTGTTTGGAGTCGGTGTCGACGATGAGCTCGCCGACCGTGCCGAGCACGTGACCGTCCGGGTCACGCAGCGCCCAGCCACGGATGTCCTCGTTCTTGTGATCGAGCTTCCACGAGCGAAGCTGCGTCAGAGCGCCTTGCATGGAGCCCTCCTTCCTCGATTGATTGAGATGAAATGACGGGTACTTGGGTGCGACGCGTCATGTCAGCGCAGCGGAACCACCGTGACGCTCCGATCCTGCTGCCAGCACGACTCGTCGGCTTCGCTGCAGGTGGTGGCGCTCGTGATCACGCTCATTTGCGATGCAGGGACGCCGAGCGACGTGAGCTCGCTCGCCACTGCTTCCGCGCGCATTTGAGCGATCGCGGAGTCGCGCGCGAGGCTCTCGCGAGGATCGGCCCGGCCCTCGAGGCGAACCGATTGTTTCGGGTTGGCCTTCAGGCACTCCGCCAGCGTCTCGACCGAGCCCCTGTCGTCGGAGCCCAGGGTGGAGCCGTTGGAGTCGAAGTGGATCGTGACGGCGTCGCAAGCGACGTCGGTGCCAGCCGCGACCCCGGGCGCGCCCATCATCGGACCGCGATCCGGCGCGTTCATTTCTGGGCGCGCGGGTTCGTTGACCGTGGTTCGCAGGTCGGGTGCAGTGGCACGACTGCGGCCATAGGCCCAGAACGCGAGTAGGCCCACTGCGAGCGCAGCGAGCAGCGCGAGTAGGG
>JAEZYO010000890.1 GCA_023419055.1 Pseudomonadota bacterium
GGGACGGGCGGCGCCGGCAATGAGGACGACGAGGCGGATCTCGACGCCCAGGCGGGCGGTTCGAGCGCGAGCGGCGCCGGTGGACAGGGTGGTGCTGCGAACGCCGAGCCCGGTCAGGGCGGCGCGAGCACGAGCTACGGCGGAGAGGGCGGCGGGACCGCCGGGTCTCCGGACGGGCAAGGCGGAACGCCGGCGTCGGGCGGCGGCGCACCGAACCTACCGGTCGATCACGGCGCCTCGTGTCAGGTCTCCGTCGTGAAGGGCAAGCCGCGCGCAGCGTGCGCGCCCGCGGGCGCCGGCGACACGAACGCGCCTTGCTTCTCGAGCGCTGATTGTCGTCCCGGTCTCGGCTGCGTCGAAGAAGGCGCCGCCGCTCGCTGCTTGCCGTTCTGCTGCGCGGGGGACAGCGTGTGCGGGCAGGGGAGCTACTGCGCGGAGCGCCCGCTCGCCAACCTCGGAGAGGACCCGCATCGCGTTCCGGTGTGCGTGCCCGCGGACGACTGCAACTTGAACGAACCGTTTCCTTGTGACGACGCGGGGAGCTGCAGCTGCGAGCAGGACAAGGCGTGCCTCGTCGTGCGCTCGGACGGGACCACCACCTGTGCCACGCCAGGCAAGGGCAAGGCCGGAGAGTCGTGCCCCTGCGCGTGGGGTTACGTCTGCTCGCAAGCGACCGAAGCTTGCGTGCGGCTCTGTGAGACCGCGCGCGCCCTCGACTACTGCGGCAACACGCAGTGTCAGGCTTCGGCGGAGCTGCCGCTCGGCTGGGGTGTCTGCCTCTCGCCCGAAGACGCGTCCGTCGCCAAGTGAGCGTGTTCGCCCGTGGGCAGCGACGGCTCGGCCCACGGCGAGTGGCGGCGCAGCCGGTGCTGACCGTCCGCGAGCTCGGCCTCGTGATCGAGCACGGCGTTGAGCTCGGCGCCGGCGAGAAACACGTAGCAGAGCAGGTACAACCAGCCGAGCACGATCGCGACCGCAGCCAGGCTGCCGTAGAAGACCGCGAACTTGGCTAGGGTGCGCACGTAGGTGGCGAAAGCGGTGGAGATCAGGGCACCGCCCAGGCAGGCCACGACCACGCCCGGCCACACCCGCTTGGCCGCGCCGCGCAGCACCGCGACGCGATAAAAGCCGCCGAGCAGGAGGATGCCGACGAGCAGCATCAACCCGAGCAGGACCGCGTGCGTCACGCGCGCCACGGCCGCTGGCCCTCCCCAGGCCAGCCGTTCGAGCACGTGTGCCGGACCGCCCGCGATCTGCACGCTGAGCCACGACCCGGCGCCGAACAGCAAGATGACGCAGATCACCCAGCCGAGTGAGAGCAGGCGCTTGTGCCACCACTGCCGGGGCGGCGTCGAGGCCGCCATCTCGAGCAGGTTCATGGAGGTGTGGAACGCGGCGGACGCCATCCAGAGCGCGGAGAGCAGCACGAGCGGGGCGACGCTCCCGATGCTGAAATGCTGGAACTGCGACCAGACGATCTCGCGCACCTCGCTCGGGGTAAGGTCGAGCAACGCGGACACCGCGAGCTCGGCCCCGGTGTTCTGCTCCAGCAGCCGGCCGAGCATGAAGCCGGCCAGGGCGAGCATCGGGATCGCGGCGAGGAAGAGGTCGAACGTCATGGCGCTCGCCGCCTGTGCGACCTCGCCGTCGAAGAGCCGCTGACCGAGCAGCCAGGGTACGCGCGTGAAGCGGTGAGAGAGGCAGAAGGAGCGCGCCCGCCGGAAGACGAGCTTCGCGCGCAGGATCACGTCGGGGCGCCGGACTGAGCGGGGGCTACGGGGTTCGGTCATACGGGCTGTCCCTGGCGCTGCCGGTCTCTTCGTGCATAGCTCAGGCCGTGCGAGTCCACCAAGAGCACTTCGAGATCAGAACCTCCGGTCAGGGGTTTTCCGACGTCACGCGCGAGCTTCAGCGCATCGTCGCGAAAAGCGGCGTAACTACGGGGCTTTGCACCGCGTTCATCCAGCACACTTCCGCCAGCCTGGTGATCCAGGAGAACGCGGATCCCGCAGTGTTGCGGGATTTGAACCGCTTCGCCCGCGATCTGGTCTCGGAGGATCGCGATTGGGAGCACGACGACGAGGGGCCGGACGACATGCCCGCGCACGTCCGCTCCGCGCTCACTCGGAGCTCGGAGATCATCCCCATCACTGCCGGAAAGCTCGCGCTCGGCACCTGGCAGGCGCTTTACGTGTGGGAGCACCGGGCGCGGCCGCACTCGCGGCGCATCGTCGTCACCATCCAGGGTGAGTGACGGCGGCGCTCAGCGCGGCGCGGGTGCGCGCTTCTTCTTCGTCGTCTTGGCCGCCTTCGCTGGCTTGGCCGCCGGTGGGCGATCGGCGACTCGATAGACGAGTCGGAGACCGGACCAGACTTCGTCGATCGCGCACACCTTGTTGTCCACGAGCCCTCCGGGCAGCCCGACCGCGCGCACCACGTCTTCGGTCATGTCGGTCGCGATCTTGGACGCTTTCTTCGGCCACGCGATCCAAAGTCCTCCGCTCGGCTCGAGCTTGCGCTTGAGCTCGGGGAAGCGGCGCTCGAGGTCCTTTCGAGCCTGGACGAAGGCGACGATCACGTCGAAGGGTCCCTTCGCGCGCTCCGCGTCGTTCGGCTTCACCCCTGGGGGGAGGGGCCCGAGGGCTTCGGCGAAGCGGTCGGGGGCGCCGGCCAGGGCTAGGCGCGAGCCCGGCTTGATCCCGAGCTTCTGAGGGAGCGGAGTGCCCGAATAGCCAGCCATTTTTCGCGAGTTTTCGCCACACTGCGCGCAGTGTCAACGTTGCGCCGGCCCGCGGCGGCTCGTATAAGCCGGCCCGATGCTCGACCTCCGCAGCGCGACACCGAAGGCCTGGCTCGACGCCGTGTTCGGCGACTTCGACGCTTTCATCGTCGACCACGCGGCTTGCGAGCGAAAGGCGTCCGCGACGGGCATGAGCTTCGTGGTGCGCTACCCCGACCGCCCCGAGCTCATCGAACCCATGATCGAGTTCGCGCGGGAGGAGCTCGAGCACTTCCACATCATGTACAAGATCGTCGCCGAGCGCGGACTCCGCCTCGCCGACGACTACAAGGACGAGTACGTGAACGGGCTTCGCGCGCAGGTCCGTACCAGCCGCGACGACCATCTCCTCGATCGCCTGATCGTCGCAGGCATCGTCGAGGCGAGGGGCTGCGAGCGCTTGTTCCTGGTCGCGGAGGCGCTGCGAGAGCGCGGCTCTCCGCTCGCCGACACCTACCTCGAGCTTGCCCGAGCCGAGTCTCGCCATCACGGCCTCTTCTTCCGCCTCGCCCGCAAGATCTTCGGGGAGGAGGTCACCCTTTCGCGAGGCACGGAGCTCCTCGACTACGAGGCGGAGCTCGTCGCTCGCTTGCCGCACCGCGCCGCCGTGCACTGAGCGCGGGCAACGTGAGTCAGTACCTCGAACGGTACGCGGAGCCGGAGAGCCGACTCGCGGGGCGCGTGGAGGGCGCTTTCGAAGCAGCGCTCGTCGTGCCGGCGCACCGGGAGAGCGTCGATTTGCTCGACGGCTACCGCGCGGCCGGAGCGGCTGCGAAGGGACGCTTGCTCGTCATCCTGGTCGTGAACGCGGCGCGCGACGCGGAGAGCGAGGCGCTCGAGGAGACGCGCCGCCTCCTCGTCGAAATCGACGCGCGCCACGGCCCCGGCGCCGCTTTATCGCGAGAACCCGGCCTGTTCCGCTACGAGCTCGCCTCCTTCACGCTGCTCGTCGTCGATCGCGCGAGCGCCGGCGCGGAGCTCCCCGAAAAGCAGGGCGTCGGGCTCGCTCGAAAGATCGGCGCCGATCTCGCTTGCTCGCTCTTCGCCGCGCGGAAGGTCGAGCTGCCGCTCGTATTCTCGACCGACGCGGACACCGAGCTGCCCGCTGCCTACGTCGAGAATGCTCGCCTCACGCTCGTGGACGCCGCGCCCGCCGGCTTGATCTACCCGTTCCGCCACGTGACGAGCGGGGACGTTCTGGTCGATCGCGCTACCTTTCACTACGAGCTCGGCCTTCGCTACCACGTGCTCGGCTTGCGCTCCGCGCGCTCACCCTACGCCTTTCACACCGTCGGGAGCGCGCTCGCCTTCACCGTGCAGGGTTACGAGCTCGCTCGCGGCTTCCCCAAGCGCCAGGCGGGGGAGGACTTCTACCTGCTCGAGAAGCTCGCGAAGCTCGGCGTGCTCGCGGCTCCCGAAAGCGACCCCGTGCGCGTGCGTTCGCGCTTCTCCGAGCGCGTACCCTTCGGCACTGGGCCGCGCGCGAAGGTGATCGCCCGGGAGCTCGCCGCCGGCGCCGAGCCGCTCCTGTATCATCCGGAGATCTATCGCGTGCTCGGGCTCGCTCAGGAAGCGCTCGTCGCGCTCGCCCGGGATCGTGACGTTTCGCGCTTCGAGCAGTCGCTCGCCTCCGAGCCGGCCGCGCTGGCGGCCCTCGCCGATCTCGGTTTTCGATCCGAGGCTCCGCGCGCGCTCGCCGAATCGAAGACGAGCGTGGTCTTGCTCCGGCGCCTCCTCACCTGGTTCGACGGCCTCCGCACCTTGCGCTTCCTCCACGCGCTCGAGAAGGGACCGTACCCGAAGCTCCCGACCTCGAGCGCGCTCGCTGCCGCGAGCTTTCTACCCGAGAGTGCCCGCGCGGGTTCGCCCGACTCCGTCCTCGAAATGCTCCGAGAACACGACGACAGCGCCCGAGGGCCGTTCGGCGTTCCGGCCACGCTGTCCTCCTCGCTCGAGAGCCGCCCGGCGTGACGGCCGCGTGGCCTCTCGGTTAGACTCGGGGACTCCATGAGCGCATCCCGACCGAGCTTCCGGCAGAAATGGCTGCTGCCGATGGCGACGCTCACCGGCGCCGCTCTGGTCGTCTTCTGGGGATTCTACGCGCTCGACCACCTGGCCTCCGCCCCCGCGGGGCAAGGCCCGGTCCGGCGCTACTTCCACTTCGATCCCGCCAGCATCACGGACGCGGTGAGCTCACTCGCCGGGATGATGGCCGCGGTGTTCGGCATCGTGATCACCGTGGTCAGCATCATCGTCCAGCTGTCCGCCGACAGGTACACCGGCGTCGCGCGCATGTTCATGCGCGACCGCGTCAACCTCGGGGTGATGGGCTACTACGTCATCGCCTGCGTGTGCGGTGTGTGGCTCAGCGTCGCGCTCAAGCACGACTACGTCCCGCGCATCGCCTTGGTCGCGATGATGTCGGCCACCACGGGCGGCTTCGTGCTGATGGCGCCGTACTTCGGCTACGTGTTCTGGTTCCTCGAGCCGATGAACATCATCCACCGCATCCGGCGCGAGGCGGTGCGCACCACCGTGCGCGGGCTGCGCGAGAGCGACGCCGCCTGCATCGAGGCGCAGGCGAGCGCGCTCGGCGCCATGGAAGAGCTCACCGACATCACGTCGAACTCCATCTCCGGCAAGGACAAGATCATCGCGAGCGGAGCGGTCGACGCGCTCAAGGACTTCACCCTCGAGTACCTCAAGAAGAAGCCGACGGCCGAGGAGCCCTGGTTCCGCATCGGCGCGGGTATCCGTGAAAACCCGGATTTCGTGGCGATGGACCCTGAGAGCCTCGGCGATCTCGAGCGCCAGCGCACCTGGGTCGAGTGGAAGGTGATGCGCCAGTACCTCGGCATCTACAACGAGGCGCTCGCGAGCATGCGCGACATCAACTACCTCATCGCCATCGACACGCGCTACATCGGCGAAGCCGCGGGTCAGGCGAAGGACGACGAGCTCGTCGAGCTCGTTTTCCGCTTCATGAACTCCTACCTGCGTTCGACGCTGAACGCGCGCGACGTGCGCACGGCGTACAACGTCCTGAATCAGTACCGGCAGCTCGTGGAAGCCATGCTGCGCCTCGGCCGCAACGAGGCCGCGCTCGCCGGCGTGCGCCACATGAACTACTACGGGCACGTCAGCTTCGACATGAAGCTCACCTTCGTCACCGAGACCACGGCCTACGACGTCTCGGCCCTCTGCCAGTACGCGAACGAGCTCGGCTCCCCCGTCGAGGACGCGATGCTCCAGCACTTCCTCGAGCTCGACCGCCCCCTGCGCGTCAGCAGTCAGGAGAGCGCCTTGCTCGGGATCCGAAAGGCCCAGGTCAAGCTCGCCGCCTACTACCTCATGCGCGGCGAAGAGGCGAAGGCGCAGCTCATCAAGCGCGACATGGCGCACGAGCCCGTCGAGCGCCTCAGCAGCATTCGCCGCTCGCTCGAGGCGGTCACGAGCAAGGACTTCTGGGAGATCATCGATCGAGGACGCAACTTCGAGTACATGCCGCCGGCGCAGCGCAAATACCTCCCGCAGTTCTTCGGCTGGCTGAACATCGAGGGAGGAGAGCCCTCCGCGCCAGCGCGACAGCCCGAGCGCGAAGCGAGCTGAGTCGCTGCCCACCCCCCGTCGCGTCTCGCGCGCCGCGCCGCGCCCGCGTCTCTGCCCAATCAAGCTGCGCCTCGCGGTGTCGCGCCTCGCGGAGGGTCGAACAGCTCCGTTCGACGGGTGCGTCTCCATCATGGCCACGTCGCTCCAGCGGGCTGCTCTCGACATAGGGTGACGTAGGGTCGAAAAGGCTTACGGCTGCTCCAGAAGCAGGGCGCAGGGGGATTCTTTGTAGCCACCTGCAAGACGGCGGGGGCGATGGCTTCGATTTTTGTGGGTGGCTGCAAAGAAAGGGCGTGTCCGTGCGGATTTGGAGCACCCGGCTGCTTCCGGTCGGTCGCCGAAGTCGAATTCGGAGCACCCGGCTGCCTCTTCGTCGCCTACCGAGGTCGAAACGGAGCACCCGGCTGCGAGCTTGGACTGGGCAAGAAGGGGACGGGCGCTCGCTTTTTTTTTGGCAACCAGGTGCGGAGCGGTGCCGACCTTCATCTCGATTGGGACGGAGACTCCAATGGTGGCGTCTCCAGAGACGGTCGGTTCTACTCCTCCAAGGCAAACGGCGTGCGGTGAGTGGGCTCTCCTCCGGGCTCGCTCACCGCACGTCGGGCGTCCGCGGCTGAGCGCGGGGTATGGAGTGGAGGCGCTCCGCGCCACGCGGCGCTCCGTCCCGGCGTGACGGAAGGCTGCGCTGGCCTCGAGGCGCTCGGTGGTCTCGTCGCCGGCTATGCGCGGGCTGGCACATCGCCTGCACGGAGGTCCGAGGGAGTGTGCACGGAGGCGCAGAAGAAGGACGAATCATGGGGAGTGAACAGCGAAGTCGCGTTGCGATTGCGTGTCAGGGCGGCGGGAGTCACACGGCGTTCACGGCGGGCGTTCTGCAAGGGATCTTGAGCGACATCCCCAAGGACGTCGAGATCGTGGCGCTGAGCGGGACGTCGGGAGGGGCGCTGTGCGCCACCCTCGCTTGGGAAGGTTTGGTGCGAGGTGATCCGGCGCGCGGCGCGGAGAGGCTGCAAGCGTTCTGGGAGATGATGGCGGCGACGGAGCCGTGGGATCAGATCGCGAACCAGACGTTGCTCGGCATCTACGCCATGCATGATTTGATGGTGCTGCCGCCGGTGAGCCCGTACCAGCTGCCCCCTTGGGGAGACGATCACTTTCGCGGCATGTTGCTCGGGTTCTTCGACTTCGAGGAGCTCCGCCAGCTCGCGAAGAAGCCGGGCGCACCCGCGCTCAAGATCGGGGCAGTCGAGGTGATGAGCGGCCACTTCGATCTCTTTTCGGGCGAGGAGCTGAGCGTCGAGTGCCTGCTGGCTTCGGCGGCGATCCCGGAGCTGTTTCGCGCGGTCGTCGTGCCGGGTCGCGGCGTGTACTGGGACGGACTTTTCTCGCAGAATCCGCCCATTCACAATCTCGTGAAGCATCGCATCGACGAGCTCTGGGTGATCCAGATCAACTCGACCACCTGCGCGCGGGTCCCGATGCAGACGCACGAGATCGTCGATCGGAGGAACGCGCTCGCAGGCAACCTGTCGATGGAGCAGGAGCTCGGCTTCATCCGCAGCATCAACCGCGCGATCGGGAGGGGCGAGTTCAAGGATACGAGCTATCGCCCGATTCGTGTCAGCCGCATCTCGCTCGATCGAGAGCTCAGCTATCCGACCAAGCTCGATCGCCGACCTCTGCACCTCGAAGAGCTCCGGAATCAGGGGCGCGCGAAGACGAAGTGGTTCTTGGAAGAGCGGGAGTCGAACCTGCGAGCGCACGCCGCCGAGTAGCGCCCCTTCAGCCCATGATGCTCGCGCCTCCGTCGACGTAGAGTGTCTGGCCGGTCATGCGCCGCGCGTACGGGGTAGCGAGGTACGCGCAGGCGAAGCCGACGTCCATGATGTCGACCAGCTCGCCCACCGGTGCCCTCTCGCGCGCATCGTCGAGCATGAGATCGAAATCCTTCAAGCCTGACGCGGCGCGCGTCTCGACTGGGCCGGGCGAAACAGGATGCACGCGGATCTTCCTGGGTCCAAGCTCATGGGCCAGGTATCGGCAGGAAGCCTCGAGCGCCGCCTTGATCGGTCCCATCACGTTGTAGTTCGGGACGACGCGGTTCGCGCCGAGGTAGCTCATGGCGAACAGGCTGCCACCGTCGACCATCAGCGGCGCCGCGAGTCTCGCCATGCGGATGAAGGAGTGGCAGGAGACGTCCATGGCTTTGGCGAAGCCTTCGGCGGAGCAGTCGAGGAGGCCGCCCTGCAAGTCGTGCTTGGGCGCCCAGGCGATGGAATGCACGAGGATGTCGAGCTGTCCGAAGTCCTTCCCGATTGTTTCGAAGACCGCCTCGAGCTCGCCCGGCTGCGTGACGTCGAGCGGCAAGAACAGCGGCGCTGCGAGCTTCTGAGCCAGCGGCTCGACGTAGGGCTTCGCCTTCTCGTTCAAGTAGGTGACTGCCAGGGTCGCGCCGAGTTCATGGAACGCGGCGGCACAGCCGTAGGCGATGGAGCGCTCGTTCGCGATCCCCACGACGAGCGCCTTCTTGCCGAGCAATACTGGACGACGAGTCTCTTCGGGCACGGTCAGTCTCCTTCTACGAAAGTGGCTACTTGCTGACGGCGATCGATTTTCGGAACAGCACCAGGCTGTACGCGAAGAAGCCGACGCCGACGGCGGTGACCATCAAGAACTCTTGCCAGACCGCGCTGAGCCCTCCCCCGCGGTACACGATCACCTGGGAGAAGCTGACGAAGTGCCGCGCCGGCAGGAAATACGTGACGTATTGCAGCCACTTGGGCTGACTCTCGACCGGAGTGCTCCCTCCGGAGAGCAGCATCAGGACGACGATCACGAGGATGATCAGGAGCGCGAACTGCGCCATCGAGCGCGAGATCGTTCCGAGGAAGATCCCGAGCGCGGTCGCGAAGAACAGGTAGAGGATGACGCCCACGAACCAGAGCACGACCGAGCCCGCGAAGGGTACGTCGAGCACCATGCGCACGACCAAGAACAGCGACGCGCCGGTGGCCAACAAGATGACGAGGCCGTTGGCCCAGACCTTGGCCATGGCGATCTCGAAGGCGCTGAGCGGCATGACCAGCAAATGCTCGAGCGTCCCGTGCTCGCGCTCGCGGATCACCGCCGCGCCCGTGAGAACGACGGTCAACAGGGTGATCTGATTGATGATGGCGACGATGCTCTTGAACCAGGACGAGACGCCGTTCGGGTTGAAGAGCTTGCGGATGACGAGGTTGACCGGCTGCGCGCGGGTCTCGTCGGTGCGCGCGAGGAACGAGCCGACGCGATCCTGGACGATGTTCCTGATGTACCCGGCTCCGATCCCCGCCTGCTGCATCGCGGTCGCGTCGATGTTCACTTGAAGCGCAGGGTTCCTGCCCGCCCGGAGGTCGTGCTCGAAGCGGGGAGGGATCACCACCACGAACATGAAGCGGCCTCGATCCATCTCCGGCTGCGCGTCGGTGGGCGCGATGACTTCGGGGAGCTTGAAGCGAGGGGGGTAGAAGGCGTTGATGAGCTCCTTGGAGAGCGCCGAACCGTCCTCGTCGACGAAGGCGATGGAGGCGTTGTTCACCTCCGTGGAGGTGCCCGTCGCCTGGATGTGAATCGCGAGCGTGAAGGCGTAAACGACGAACACGACCATCACGAGGTCGCTCATCAAGCTGCGGATCTCCTTGAGCCCGAGCCACAGGATGTTGAGCAGCGACTTCACCGCTACCTCTCCTGCTTTCGGAGGCCGAGCACGCTGATCAGCAGCAGCACGGGGATGCAGGCGAGCAGAAACAGGATGTCCGGAAGCATGAGCCCGGCCGAGAGGCCCTTGGTGTAGGCGCCGAGGCTCGAGTGCATGTAGTAGGACGCGGGCCAGATCGAGCCGACACGCGCGGCGTTGCCCTCCAGGGTCGAGACCGGCTGCAGCAGCCCCGAGAACTGGATGGTCGGCACGATGGTGAGGATGGCGGTGACGAAGACCGCCGCGACCTGGCTGCCGGTGAAGGTCGACGTCACCATCCCGAGCCCCGTGGTCGCCATGACGTAGAGCAGCGTGCACAGCGTGAGCATCAGGAAGCTGCCCTTGATGGGGACGGCGAAGACCATCAGCGCGAGCAGCGTCAGGATGAAGAAGTTGATCATCCCGATCGCGATATAGGGCAGCTGCTTGCCGAGCAGGTACTCGAGCCTGCTGGTGGGCGTGACGTAGAAGTTGATGATGGAGCCGAGCTCCTTTTCGCGCACGATGCTGACCGTCATCAAGATCGCGGGGATCAAGAGCAAGAGCAGCGCGGGCACGCTCGGGACGATGGAGTAGACGCTCTCGAACGTGGGGTTATAGAGGAAGCGCTCTTCGATGTCGGCGGTGTATCGGGCAGGCGTGGTGTCGAGCCCGTTCGCCGGGTCCGCGAGCGCAGTGGCATTCACTCCCTGGACATATTGCTCGACGGTGTCGCCTCGGAACGTCATGGCGCCGTCCACTTGCGCGAGCACCTCCGGGATCGAACCTCGGCGCAGGTCGCGCCCGAAGCTCGGCGGGATCTCCAGCACGACCGAGACATCGTCCGACTGAAGCCGCCGGAGCGCGTCGTCGGCGGAGCTCGCGCCCCGGGTGCCCGTGAAGTAGCGCGGAGAGCCGGCGAATTGGTCGAGGTAGGCGCGGCTTTCGGGAGATTGATCGAGATCGAGCGAGGCGTAGCGGATGTGCTCGACGTCGGTCGTGATCCCGAAGCCGAAGACGAGCATCAAGAGCGCCGAGCCCACGAACGCGAACGCGAGCCGGATCGGGTCTCGCAAGATTTGAACGGTTTCGTTGTGCGTGTAGGCGAGCATCCGTCCGAGCGCCAAGCTCATCGACGAGCGAGCTCCCTCCGTCGCAGGTGGAGCCGTGAGCTCCACGGGCTGCTCGGCGGAAGCACCGGCCTTCCCGGGCTTTGCTGCGGCCCTTTCGGCGATGG
>JAEZYO010000078.1 GCA_023419055.1 Pseudomonadota bacterium
GTCGGAGATCGCGCGCTCGCTCGACCCTCGCGAGTCGGAGGAGGTCTTGGCGCGCCGGAAGGTTTGGCTGGAGGAGCTCGGTCGAGCTCCTGGCAAGCAGCGTGGCGCGTTGATGTTCGCTCACATCCAGCAGCAAGTCGTGGAAGTGATGCAGCTCGATTCGCGCGAAGCCGTCGATTGGCGGCGTGGTCTCTTCGACATCGGCATGGACTCGCTGATGGCGTTGGAGCTGAAGAACCGGATCCAGGCGAGCATCGGCCTTTCAATTCCGTCGACCATTGCGTTCACCTACCCGGACGTTCAATCCATGGCCGGGTACCTCGTCGGCCGCCTGTTCCCTGAGGTCGCGACCGACGTGAAAGTGGACGAGAACGCGCGAGAAGTGGAAGCGAGCGTGGCGCTCGCCGCGGCCGAAATCGTCAACTTGAGTGAGTCCGAACTCGAGTCCCTCCTGGCTCAGAAGGTCGAATCGCTGTGAACGCGCAAGGCAACGGAAGCGGCGCGGCGCCGACCAAGGAGCTCTCTGCGCTCCAGAAGGCGTACCTCAAGCTCGAGGAGATGCAGGCGCGCTTGGCGGCTTCGGAGCGTTCGCGCCGCGAGCCGATTGCAATCATCGGAATGGCCTGTCGCCTGCCGGGCGGAGTGCTCAATCCCGACCAATACTGGCAACTGCTCGAAGAAGGCAGGGACGCGGTGACGGAGGCTCCAACCGAGCGCTGGTCCCTCGACGAGTACTACGACCCCGACCCGAGAGCGCCGGGCAAGATGTGCACCCGCTGGGGTGGTTTTCTCTCGGACGTCGACCAGTTCGATGCGGCCTTCTTCGGCATTTCTCCGCGCGAAGCCATCAACCTGGATCCCCAACAGCGACTCCTGCTCGAAGTCGCCTGGGAGTCACTCGAGAACGCCGGAATCGCGCCGGATGGCCTGGCGGGCAGCCGCACGGGAGTCTTCGTCGGCGTGGGCTTCAACGACTACGCGAGGCTCATCGCTGATCAGCGCGCCGATCAGATCAACGCCTACAGCGGCTCGGGCGTCCAGCTGTGCTTCGCCGCCGGACGGATTTCGTACGCGCTCGGCCTGAACGGCCCGAGCTTCATCGTCGACACGGCGTGTTCGTCGTCGCTCGTTGCCTTGCATCAGGCTTGTCAGAGCCTGCGTTCAGGCGAATGCGAACTGGCGCTCGCCGGCGGGGTCAACTTGTTGCTCGCGCCCGAGGGGAACATCTTTCTCTCTCAGGCGGGAGCACTGTCGCCGACCGGACGGTGCAAGACGTTCGATGCGTCTGCGGACGGCATGGTCCGGAGTGATGGTTGCGGAGTGCTCGTCCTCAAGCGACTCCGCGACGCAACCGCCGACGGCGATGCTGTGTTGGCGGTGATTCGCGGATCGGCCGTGAACCACGACGGCCGAAGCAGTGGTCTCACGGTTCCGAGCGGGCCTGCACAGGAAGCGGTGATTCGCGCCGCGCTTCAGAACGCAGGCATCACCGCGGACGCTGTGAGTCATGTCGAGGCGCACGGGACAGGTACCGCGCTGGGTGATCCGATCGAGGTGCACTCAACCGCCGCGGTTTATGGAAAGCGTTCCGCAGATGTTCCCGCGCTGACGCTGTCGTCGGTGAAGACCAACCTGGGGCACTCGGAAGCGGCATCGGGTGTCGCCAGCGTGATCAAAGCCGTCCAGATGCTGCGGCATCGCCGACTCGCTCCGCATCTGCACTTCAAGAGCTGGAACCCGCACGTGACTCTCGACGGTGCGCGGATTCGGGTGCCAACGCGCTCGGAGCAGTGGTCGAGCGCGCCCGGGCGCGCGCGGATCGCCCGGGTCAGCTCCTTCCGATTGAGCGGCACGAACGCCCACGTGCTCATCGAGGAAGCGCCACCGAGCAACGCGTCTAGCGAAGCTCGCCCGGACGAAGGCCCCTACTTGCTGCCGCTTTCGGCAAAGAAGCCGGCCGCGCTCGCCACGCTGATGCGGCATTATGCGGACTATCTGGCAGGGGATGCCGCTCCCGACATCTCCGAGATCTGCCGCTCAGCCGCGGTGGGACGCAGCCATCAGGATCACCGCGCCGTCATCGTCTCGACGAGCAAGCTCGAAGCGCTCGATCATCTGAGAGCGCACATCGAAGGTCAGGTGGGCGGAGGAGTGCTGGCAGGGCGTCGGCCGCTCGAGGGGACGCCTGGAGTGGTGTTCGTGTTCTGTGGCGCAGGAGCGGAGTGGCCCCGGATGGGCGCGGCTCTGCTCGACTCCGAGCCCGTGTTCGCCCGGGCGTTCACCGAATGCGACGCGTTGATTCGCAGCGAAACCGGCTGGAGCGTGCTCGACGAGCTCGGCGCGGAACCCGTCGGATCGAGGCTCGCGCAACCCGAGGTTGCTCGAGCGGTCCTGTTTGCCCTCCAAGTGGCGCTCGCTGCGCTCTGGCGGCGCTGGGGCGTCGAACCCGGGGCCGTGGTCGGTTGCGGCATCGGCGAGATGGCCGCTGCGCACGTCGCTGGTGCGCTGACGCTCGGAGACGCGGTCCGTCTCGTGTGTCGCTCGCGGCCCGCAGACTCTCTCCCAGAGATCGCGCCGAGCGCGTCGAGCGTTCCGTTCATCTCGAGTGTCACCGGTACTGTGCTCGATGGGCGCAGCCTGGATGCCGCGTACTGGGCCGTCAACAACTCGAGCCCTTTGCGATTTGGCGAGGCCGTGCAGACAGCTCTCGCATCGGGACAGCGCGTTCTTCTGGAGGTCGGACCGCATCCAGTGCTGGCTCTGCCCGTTGTAGAGACGTCTGGCCTACTGGGTGACGCCACGATCGTTGCTTCCC
>JAEZYO010000130.1 GCA_023419055.1 Pseudomonadota bacterium
GTCGAGCGCCACGGCCGCAATCGCCCCGTCCAGAAAGCGCGCGCGCTCGCGGAAGACGACCAAGCGCCCCACGTGCCGTTCGAAGCTTCGGAAGAGCAATGCTGCGGCCGACAACGTTACCGTAGCCGTCACTGTTCCGAACAACAGAATGTGCCAGTCGCCCATCGCCCGCGTGGCACTACCGGGATTCGCTCCCGGTGGAGGACCGACGTACATCACCGCAGCAAGAATCGGGAACGCGGCGCCAGTGACAGCGAGCCCGAGCGAGATCCAGTATGCGCGACCGGCGCGCGATTGTGCCACCTTGATGCTCTGGTCGAGCACCGCGCGCGCGAAGGTGACGGACTCACGGACTTTGGTGTGCGCGGCCTTCGCCAATGCCGCTGCGAGGTGCACGGGGATGCCTTCGGGATACTTGGCTTCGAGAACGGCGGCGACGCTCTGCAAATCGACGAGCGTGCGACCGGAACTGATCCCCTCCAAGACCAGTGTCGCGGCCTCGTCGTCATCGACCACGCCTGCGCCGTACCCAGGTACTCGGACTCCCATCAGGGCGCTGCGCATGCCCTGAATCGCCCAGTTGTGCACGGTGGTCTCCCACGCTCTGAACCCTCGATAGCCGACGACCAAGCCCCCCAGCCCTGCCAGCAACGAGATCCAAACCGCGAACGCGTCGAGCAGCGTCACATACAGGACTACGACCACGAGCTCCGCGAGGAACAGTGAAACGACCAGCCGCTGGAACTGAAACGACCCTTCCACCCGCGTGCTTAGATTTTTTGCCCATATCAAGAGCTTCTCGCGCATGGTGCACCTTCTCCCATTCTCGTAGTCCCCACTCTACGAGTCGCGCAAGGGCGTTCGCCGACGATGCGATCGTCGGGCTTCGAACCCACCCAATCCCGCCCTCGTTGTGGGCTCTCGAGCATTGACGGTCGGCCTCGCGCCGGCCCCCCAAACCGCTTCATTTCACGTCGATCTCGGCGAGCCCTCCTCCGCTGCCGTAGAACGACTCGACGTTGATGCGCACGTGAGTGACGTCGCGGGCGTCGAGCTTCACCGTGACCGGGCCTTGATTCGATTCAATGGGCAGAAACTCCACCTTGCCCGCCGCCACGAGCTTTGCCCGAGAGTAGGCCTCCACCTTGACCGCCTTGGCCGCGCGATCGCGGTAGTGGCCGTTCGTGGCGTTCCGCAGCACGAGCGCCTGCACGTCGCGAGGTCGCGCAAAGCTGAGCTCGAGCCAACCGGTTTGCTGATGCGGGAGCAGCCAGTCGGTCTTGACCAAGCCGTCGATCGCCTGCTTGGCCGGGTAGTCGCTCGAGTAAGCGCCCGAAGCGCGCGCGGTAGAGACGTTGCGAAACAGCGCGAAGGCCGTCCCAGCGAGCAGCGACGAGGCGACGACGAGCGCCAGCCATAGCAGCCGGCGCCTGCGCGCACCGGCGTCGCGGAGCCGAGCGATGGAACGGCGCCTGCCGGATGCCAGGCGACCGAGGAGCTCACGGTGGGCGGGCGTGATGTCGCGCTCCAGCATCGGTGTCCCGAGCGCAGAGCCTTGACGGCAGAGCTCGTCGAGCTCGGACGCGTCCACGTTCTGCGAAGCGCGCAGGCTTTCCAGCAGCCGCTCGCAATCCTCCAGCAAGAGCCGCAAGACAACGCCTACCTTACCGGCAGCCCACAGCCGCTCGACCGCGTCGTCTACCTCTCGCGACAGCTCGAGGACCCGATGGCGATCGAGAGCTTCGGGCGTCATGCAGCCAACCTCTCCGAAGGTGCCGCCTCATCGGAGGGTCGGGCGAGCGCGACCGCGACCGGTCTCCGAGCGATGAAGCGGAACAGAGGCCAGGCGGCGAGCACGGCGAGCAGCGAAAGCGCGCCGAACAGCGCCCGCGCCGGCGACGTGCCGAAGTTCACCCGAACCCGGTACTTGCCAGGCTCGGGCAGCCTCAAGGCAACGCGGCCGGCCTTGCCGGTCTCGATGCTGACTTTCGCTGACCCCTCTACGGTGTCGACGTGCCAGCCCGGAAATAGGTGGAGCGAGAGCTCGACGGAGCCCGCCCGCTCGGCGAGGAGCTCGATGTCGTGCACCGAGCCGCGCGACCAACTGCTCACGACTTCGATCTGAGGAGCACGAGCGACGAGGGACCGAGCCGGCGAGCGTGGGGCTGCGGGGACCGACCGGGGCAGGTATTCGTTGGCGGTCGTGTGATAGACGCCGTTACGAATCTCGGTCGTCGTCTCCGGAAAGCTGCCACGCGAAAATGGCTTCCCGACTTCGCAGAGGGGGACGGCGGCCAGGAGCGCGCCCGCACCGAGCACCAGGGCCGCGGGCTCGCGCCAGGAGGTTTGTCGAAACAACGAGGACCAGGACAGACCGATGGCCATGGCCGCCGCCAGAGCGGAAAGCCCGTGCAAGCGCCACGGGAACTGAATGAACCTCGTGAGCGGCAGCTTCAACCCCCAGAAAGCCTCGGCGTAGCTCGTCGAGAGGAACGCGAGCGCCACCGCCGCCGCGCACCAGGCGAACGCCTCTGCTCTCCCCCGACCGAGTACGAGCGCGAGCGCGGTGAGCGCCAGCGCGGCCAGGACAGCGGGCAATAGACCAAACTGTCCGAGCTCGAGCAGCGAGGAAACCCGGAGGAGTTGATTGAGCGGCTCGTTGTAGCCCTGGGTCGCGAGATCGATCTGCACGTAGCGCTTCTGAAAGAGCGCGGGCCCCGTGTAGATGGAGGAGGCAGCGAGCGAAAGCGCGAACGCCGTCCACATCAGCCCCACGTGCCGAAACGTTCGGCGCTGCACCAGCTGATACGTCGTCGCAAGACATACGGCTCCGAGCAACGCGGTGCCCCACAAGCCGCTGATGGCATGGCTGAACACCAGCATGGCGTGCACGGCGACGGCCAGGGCAGCGCGCCCGACGCCGTCTTCGATCGGGAGCGCGTGGGCGATGCGCCGGTAGCTCCAGACAGCCCAAGGTAAGAGAGCGAGCGCGGTATACTCCGCGATGTCCCCGCGAACGTAGATGTTCGCCAGGCGATACGGAGACCCGAGGAAGAGCAGGGCGGCGAGGAGCGCTGCGTCCGTGCGCTGCGTCTCGGCTTTGACAGCAACGTACGCGCCGACGCCCGACGCGATGGAGGCGAGCGCGATCCAGAGCTTGAGGCCCAAGACGGCCGATCCCGAGATCGCGGACAAGATCGCGCTGCCGGCGAACACGAGCGGCGCGTAGAAAACGAAGAACGGCGAGCCGAAGCCGCCGTAGAAGTCGGGAGCCCAGCGCGGATAGAGGTCGCCCTCACGCATCGCGGCCTCGAACTCGACGACGCGCAAGACGTACGCGTACCCCTCGTGCGAGTCGAACCAATGGTGCCGCCAGAGCGGCACGCATTGCGCGACGGCCACCATCGCGATGATGGCCAGACACGAGCGGTCTAGCGACGCTGCCACCACGTACCCATTGCCTGCTCGCTCGAGAGCAAATGGCATGCCGTAGGTTGCGCGGCGGTCTCGCGCCGATTCCGCGAGCGGACCGCGCCTCGAAGTGTGCCAAACCGAGCTCTGGCACATGGCAGTGCGACCGCGCTGTCCGGCTTTGTCCCGAAGGACGATCGCGAAACCTTCGCGAGACAATGCTCGCGGTTCAGGGAGCGCGGATCGACGCCTTCATGGAGGCGCTCGGCATTGTCAATTCACTCTCGTAGGTGACAACCGGGTTGGCAGGTGATCCTCGACCTCCCGCCCGGCCTCGTTTCCTCCTTTTCGCGGTCTTTTTCGCGCTCTGGACCCCATCACTCGACCCCTTGCTAAGGTCGAACGGAATGCATCGGCTCGTCCGGCCGCCCTATCGCGACTTTCACCCGCGCTTTCGAGCGGCGCTCGAGCGCCTCTCCTCGTTGCCGCGGCCCGAGCACTACGACGAGCTCGCCGCGCTGGTCCCGCGAGCCCCGGGCGTCGAGCTTCCACGCTTCGTGACCGAGAGTCGCGAAGCCGTACGCCGCGCCGGCGGGTACGAGGCTCACGTTGCGACGCTGCGCGCGGTCCCCACGCGGCCCGGGCATTGGCACGACTTCTTCAACATGTGCGTCTGGGCGCACTTTCCGAAGCTGCGCTGGGCTCTCAACGCGCTCCACGTCGCGGCGCCGGGTGAGAGGGATCCACGCAACGGCCGCACGCCCGCGCAGAACCTGGCGGCGACCTTCGACGAGGCCGGCATGCTGGTCGTGAGCAAGAGCGGCGAGCTGCTCGAAGAGCTCCGTGACCTGCACTTCAAGCAAGCGTTCTGGGAGCGGCGCGCGGAGTTGCTCTCCAGCACCCGCTTCTGGGTGGTCGGCCACGGCATGCTCGAGTCACTGCTCGCCCCGCACCCAGGACTGACCGCTCGAAGCCTGCTCGTCGACTGGTCCGCCGTCGAGGCGGCCGAGTCGAGCGCGACCGAGCCGGACGATGCGCTCCGTCTTGCGCTCGATGACGTCGGCGCCGCGCATATCGAGAGCTGGCACGCTCGCCGGGCCGTGCTGGATCCCATTCCGGTGCTCGCCATTCCCGGCTACTGCGAGAACGAAACGGCCGCCTTCTACGACGATAGGCGGCACATTCCGTTCGACCCGTGCTCGCGCCGCCACGCGCGCGCGCTCAGCGACTGATCGCGCCCCGACCAAGCGCCGCCGCGTGGTGGAGATCGATGCCATGCGAGAGAGGATCGGCGTGCCGATGGGCGAGCCGCCACTCGTTGCCCTCGCGTTGGTAAACGAGGGTCACGCGGAGCCCCCAGTCTTGCGGGGGCAAACCGCCCACCTCGCCTCGAGCGTGCTCGATGGTGGCGAGCACGATCATGTCCTCGCTAGCGTATGCCTGAACCAGCTCCTGCTTCAGCGAGCCGTTCTTGAAGAACGAACGCATCGCGTCCATCCGCTTCTGATCGGCGCCGCGGCTCGGCTTGCCACCGAACGGCGACATGAGCGTGAAGTCCTCGGCGATGGAGATCAACGCTTGGTAGCGGTCGACGTCTCCGCGAAGGAGCGCGTCGTTGGCCTGTTCCGAGCGGTTGATGAGATCCCGAACGGCGTCGGAGAGCGCACGCTTTTCGGCGGGAGTGCAGGCGAGCAGGAGGGACGCGAGGCCCCCGAGCGCCGCGGAGACGAGAAATCGTATCGACATGCCGAAACCATGGGCCTCGGCAGGTACTGAAGCCATTGATACGATTTCAGCGAAGTGCTGAACTGTATTCAGGTCAACCCAACGAGCGCACGCTGCGCTCGCCGTTGCTCACTGACTCTCGACGACGTTCGCGACAGGGAGGTCGACCTTCCCGACGCCGCCGCCCACCTCGACGAGAATCTTGGCCTCGAGCAGGTTCCCGAGATCCATCCCCAAGCCCTTCCACGCGTCGAAGTGTTGGGTCAGCGAGATCACGCCGCATTGACGAGCCGTCTTGCGAACGCTGTAGTACTGAATCCAGTTGGTCGTGTTGGAGCAACGCGTACCGCCGGAGCCGGTCGTGGGGCGCGTGTACATGATGTACGTGCCTCCGTCGATCGACACTTCGCCCTCGTTGGTCGTCATGCCCGGATTGATCGGCATGTTGTTGAATGAATCTTCCACGATGTACCATTCGACACAGGGGTTCGTGGACCAACCGTACATGCCGATGTAGGAGTAGCCGCCTGCGCTCCCGCTCTTCTTGGCGACGAACTGTGCGCTGATTGTCCCGTGCTGCTCGTAAGGCTTCGGCGAGGCTCCGAATCCGCCCCATTCATAGCCGAGCCGACCCAAGTAGCCTCCCGCGTTGTTCCAGCTGGCGGTGAAGGCCGGGACGCTATAGGTCGTAAGCTCCCCCATTCCGGTGTTCGACCAGATTTCCCAGCCGAGGTTGCCCTGGCCGCCGGTGCCGTTGCCCGAGTGCTGCGCAGCGCCTGACGTGGGCATCGCCGCGTTGCAGTCCGGTTGACCCAACGCGCCGCCGCTGCCAGCGCCACCTCCGCCGGTTCCGGCGCCACCTCCGCCGGCTCCACCACCTCCGTTCGAAGTCCCGCCCGCGCTCGTGCCACCAGCCCCGGCTCCGCCGCTCGACACGCCACCGCCCGAAGAGCCGCCGTTCGGAAAACCACCCGTACCGAACTGGCCTCCGGTCCCGGACGTTCCGCCCGTACCCACGAAACCGCCCGTGTTCGACGCTCCACCGGTGCTCACGAAACCGCCCGTGCTCGACGCTCCACCGGTGCTCACGAAACCACCCGAGCCGCTCCCTCCGACGGCGCTCGCGGTCCCGCCCGTGCTGCCGGATCCGCCACCAGCTCCGCCGCTCCCACCAGAAGGGTTCTGTTCTCCGCAAGCGGCGCAGACGAACAAGGAGGACAATGCCAAAATCAACTTCGAGGAGTGGCGCATCGAGTACGTACCTTGGGTAAGTGAGGTCACCAGTGAGGTCACCAGCGAGGGCACTGCGACCCATTCACGTTAGTAACCGCTCGATCCTAGCGCCAGGCACGAAGTCGGCAGGTTGAAGGGATCATTTTTTCGAATGACATCAACCCAGAATCGCGCACGAATTCGTTAGGCACCTTTCCGATACGCCTCGACTGCGCGTGCGCTCGATCATTCGAAGCGCGTTGAACTCGGGGTGGCTCACTCGTGCGCTTCTGCATTCAATGACTCCGTCTTCGTACATGAGCAGCGGACGCCATTCAGTCGGTATGCCCGGATCGCGCTGAACTCATTTGCAGAGCCGAAGGTATTTCGATCGAGAATGTCGACGTCGAGTCAGGATCGCATTCTCGACAGAGCACTGAGCTCTCCCAGTGCGGCCGATTCCGCGGCCACCCGCAATTCGCCGGAGACTCACGGTCTCGCCAATCCGGTAGAGACATTCCTGCGCATTTCGATAAGTTCGAGTGGTGCAGCCCAAGCTCCAGAACGCGCTCCCCCCTCACCCGGCAACGCTGCCGCGCCCGAGAGCCGTGCAGCCCAAGCTCCGAGACGCGCTTCCTCCTCACCCAGCAACGGTGCCGCGCGCCGGAACCGTGCAACCCAAGCTGGCCCATGCGCTGCCTCCTCACCCCGCGACCGTATCGCGTGCACGAGCCGCGCAGCTGAGAGCGGTGGCGGGCGGGCTTGGCCCTCACCCGGCTACCGTGCAGCGGTCGAGCTCGGTGCAGCGCGTCGCACAACGAGCCACGGTTCCCGTCGATCTACAGGCGCTGGAGAGAAGGCTCACGCGCTACAACGCGCGAGACATGGCGGGCCGCTGCGTGGAGAGCGCGCAAGAGGTGGGCAAGGCGCTCGGCGCTGCACGCGTCGGCTACGTGGCGGCGGTGTACCGCGACGAGACGGGTGAAGCCAGAAATCACATCGCTGCGGTGGCTCACGTCGACGGTCGTGAGCAGGTGGTCGACGCGACGTGGAAACAGCTCCCGTTTCTGTGGAACGCCCGCGCGAAGGCGTCTCGGGTCGTCGACCTCAAGGCGGAGCCCACGCTCCTCGTCTGCACGATCGAGGAGTGGACCGATCGCATCGTCAGGTACACGCCCGGCATCGACCAGCTGCTCGTCGAGCGGCTGAATTCGGCCGAAGACGCGTCGCGCTGGATGCGCGACCGTCGAGCCGATCTGCCGCAGACGGCGCCCGCCGCGGGCACGAAGAAGAGTCACGGCTGCGCGCTCTTCTGACGCGAGCGAGCTCGCTCGAAGCGCCTTGCACGACGTGTGGCGATGGGCCCAGTTAGGTGAGCAGAACGCTCACCTGAGCCCGATTTTTCGGTGGAGCTCGCCCCATCGGTAGCCTGCTCGGCCATGTCGTGGCCGCCGCGTTCGAGCTCGAAGGCTCCGCCCCACCCCGCAACCCTTCCCGCGCCACGAAGGCCTCCACACCCGGCCACCCTTTCGCGCCCGGCCGCCATTCAACCGGCGTTCGCAGGCAGCGCGATACGACCTCCACACCCCGCGACGGTACCCCGCCCGAAAACCATCCAGCCGGCGTTCGCAGGCAGCGCAACACGACCTCCACACCCGGCAACGCTTCCACGTCCGACCACGATTCAGCCGGCGTTAGCAAGCAGCGCAACACGACCTCCACACCCGGCAACGCTGCTGCAACGCGCCGTGAGTCGCTCCGGAGCACCAACCGAGCCCGAGCCTGACAGACGCGGAAGCGCGGAGGAGGAGGTCCTTCAAATGAGCCGGGGGAGGGGGCGCGGCGCGGCTCGTGCACGCGGCAGAGCTAGGGGAAGAGGCGGTCGAGCACCAGCGCTCAAGCGAAAGCGCAGCCCGGTAAGAAGTGAGGTGGAAGAGAGTAGCGAGGCCGAGGACGGCGGCGTCGAGATCGAGCAACCCGCCGACAGCACCGTCCTCACGATCACCCAGTTTCCCGGACAGTGGGGCAGCTTCGCCGGGGATTGCGCGGTGGTCGAGACTCCGACTCACTTTTGGATCATCGATCTCGGGACGACCAAAACGTTCGATACCAAGCTACAGCCCGTGAAGCG
>JAEZYO010000137.1 GCA_023419055.1 Pseudomonadota bacterium
CTCGCGGCGATCCATCGCCGGGTCAGCCCGCTAGCGTACCTCGAGATCGGCGTGGAGAGCGGCCAGACCCTGGCGCTCGCCACGTCCGCGGAGGTCGCGGTCGGTGTCGATCCGGCGGACCAACCCCTCGAGACTCGAATCCCTCCGGGTGCGCGCGTGGTACGGCTCACGAGCGACGACTTCTTCGCGCGCTACTCGTGCCACGACGTCTTCGGCGAACGCCGAGTCGATCTCGCGTTCATCGACGGCATGCACCTCTTCGAGTACGCGCTGCGCGACTTCTTGAACTGCGAGCGCTGGTGCGACCCGTGGTCGACGATCGTGATGCATGACTGCCTGCCCATCCTGCCCGTCGCCGCAGAGCGTGAGCGCAGCACCCGCTTCTGGGTCGGAGACACCTGGAAGGCGGTGGTCGCCATCGCGCGACGCCGTCCCGACCTCAAGATCCGCACGATCCTCGCGCCCCCCTCGGGGCTCGTGGTGATTCGTCGCCTCAACCCGAGCTCCACCCGGCTCTCCGAGGAGCTCGAGGCCGCCCTCGCCGAGCTCGCGGACACCCGCTACGATTTCGCGCCGGGGAGCTACCCTCCCGAGTTCAACGTGGTTCAGAACGACGAGAAGGGCTTCGAGGAGGCGCTTTCGTGAGCGATCCCGAACGCGCCTATCAGCGCTTTCTGGCGGAGACCCAGGGGCGCGACCCGGAGGACTCGTACCTCTTCAGCGAGCCGCGCGTGCGCTTCCGACCCGAGGCGCACGACGTGATCTTCGCGCGCGACGTGAGCGTCACCGAGACCGAAACCGGGCTCGAGCTTCGAGGCCCGAACGGCGCCCTCGTCTCGATCCCGGGCATGACCCGGGAGATGGCCGAGCCCCTCGTCGGCGCGTTCGACGGCAACCGCACGCTGCAGGAGATCGAGCGCGCGTTTCCGGGAGCGAAGCGGGCGCTCGACGCGCTGCTCGGCGCCGGCTTCGGGATCTTGATTTTCGCACCGATAGCGGTGAGTGAGCTCGAGCGCGCGCTCTCGGGCATCGAGATCGTGCGCTTCCCCGGCGCTCCGTACGAGATCGTCCGCGGCTACTGGCGCAACATGGTCGCCGTGCGGCGCGAAGCCGAGGCGGCGCTGAAGGAGCCGCCGGCCGACGCAGACGCGACGCTCGGGCTGCTCCGCCGCCTGCACGTGGTCACGCTGACGGGCGCCGGGCTTCGGAGCTTCTACGAGCCCGCGAGTCCTTCGAGCCGAAAGGGGCTCGTACCGGGTGAGCTCTGGGACAAGGCGACCGAAACGCGCCCTAGCCCGGACGGCACGCTGTTTCTGTCCGGCCCGCGCGTGAACGCGAGCCTGCTCGGCGGGCGCGCGTACCAGGAGCTGCTCTGTGCTGCGGCAGGGGACGAGCACGCCATCGCCGACGAGCGGGAGCTCGTGGAAGACGGTCTCTCGTGGGGTCGCCTGGTGTACGGGCGGGCGAGCGACGAGGCCGAATCCAAGAGCTTCTTCTGTCCGCCGCGCCCCTTCACTCCCGAACACTTCGAGCGCCTGCATCGGAGCCTCGTCAGCGCGCTCGACTGCGCCCGCGCCGGGGATCGGTCGGGCACGCTGGGCGCCCTCGCCGCCTTTCACCAGCGCTTCGTGCGTCTCCACCCGTTCAAGGCCGCGAACCAGTCACTTTGCATGAACGTGGTCGGTCACGTCCTCGGGATCTCGCACGGGGCGGGCATGCCGCACACCATCCTCGATCACCTGGCGCTCAGGCTCTCGGAGCGCGCCTACGCGCGCGTGTTCGCGACGGCCGCCGCGGTCGGGATCGTGACCGGGAGCGCCGCAGAGCGCTGGCGCCTGCTCGGGGAGCGCAAGCGCCGCTCTTTCGAATTCATCGCGCGGCTCGGGCAAGGCGCCGATCCGGGCAGCGCGCTCCGGGCGGACCCCGACGCCGCCCGGTTCGCGCTCGTCGTTCCCGCTACTTGAGCGGCTGGACCACGATCTCGACGCGCCGGTTGTTGGCGCGGCCGTCGGCCGTGGCGTTGTCGGCGACGGGGCGGCTCGAGCCGAGCCCGACCGCCGTGATCTTGTCGGCGGGGATCCCGCGGCTCACCAGGTGGCTCCGCACCGTCTCGGCGCGCTGCTGGCTCAAGGTCTCGTTCTTCGAGGCGCTGCCCTGCGAGTCGGTGTGGCCCTCGACCACGATCGACTTGAAGCTCTGATCGAGGAGCGCCTTCGCCACGTCGTCGAGCTTGGTCTTCGCGATCGGCAGGAGCGCATACTTGCCGGTCGCGAACAACACCGAGCCCGAGAGCGTGATCACGACGCCGCGAGACTCTTCCTTCACCTTCGCGATCTCTTGCAGGCTCTCCATCGCGGCGGCGGCCTTCTTCTCGGCCTCGGCGCGCGCCTTCTTCTCGGCTTCGAGCTCCGCCTTGGTCTTCGCGATCTCCGCCTTGCCGGCCTGCTTCTCGCGCTCGAGCTCCGCCTTGGTCTGTCGCTCGCGCTCGAGCTCCGCCTTGGTCTTGTCGAGGGCGTCGAGCTGCGACTCCTTGAAGTCCTTGTCGGCCTTGGCGATGTCACGGGCGGCCTGCTCGCGGCCAGCCTCCGCCTCGGCGGACTCGATGCGGCGCAGCGCGACGTAGGAGAGATCCTGCGTCACCGGATCGTCGCCCTCCTCCTCGAAGCTCCTCTCGGCGGCGTCGAGCGCCTGTTTGCCGGTGTCGAGCTGGGCGGGAGCGAGATCCTTCGCGGGGCCTTGCGCTGCGCGGGTGTACGCCGCGCGGGCATCCACGAGCTCCTTCGGCGGCGGGGCGGACCCGCAGGCGGCGGCGAGGAGCGAGAGAGCAACGAGCGGAAGCACTGAATTCGAGATTCGTTTCATGACGGTCGTCCTCACTGAGCTTTCTTCTGGAGCCGCTCGAGTTGCTCCTTGGCGTTCTGGGCCTCGATCTTGGCCTTGTTCTCTTTGGCGAGCGCGAGCGCGAGATCCGCGTCGGCCTGCGCGCGCGTGATCACGCGCGCCGCCTCCTCGTTGTCGCCCTCTTCGATCAGCTTCTCGGCGTCGCCGATCTGCTGCTTCGCGAGCTGAAGGTGTAGCGCCGCCTTCGGATTCTCCGCGGCGCCGCCGACTTCGGCGCCTGCGACCGCGGCCTTGGCGGACGTGAGTTCTTGTTGCGGCACTGCCGCACCACCGCATGCGACGGCCGAGAGCGCCAGAATCGAGGAAAGCCCCAGAAGCCTGTGTTGCAACATCGCGCCGCAGTATATCTCGAGGATCGCGGCCTCTGGGAAGGGGCGCCGTGAGGTCACAACTTACGGAAACCGGCTCGACGCGGGGCCCGGGCGACGCGTTCCACACACTCTCTCCCACGGTTTGCAGGCGCATTCTGCGGGACCAGGCTGTGCTAGCGTCCAAATTCGTCCGCTGGGCCAAAGTGCCGGCGGCGCCAGAGGTGGAGAGTTGAAAGACTTCGGTAGTCGGCAGCGCGAGCTCCTCGTGGCGATCCTCGAGGAAACGAGCGACTTTGTCGGCACGGCGGATCCGAAGGGAAGAATTCTTTACATCAATCGGGGCGGCCGCCGTCTCTGCGGGCTACCGGACGACGCCGACGTGAGCCAGTGTTCGCTCGGCGACTTTCACCCCGAGTGGGCCCTCGAGCGCATCATGGGAGAAGGCATCCCCGACGCCATTCGGCACGGCGTCTGGCGCGGGCGCACGGCGGTACGTACCCGGGACGGACGCGAGGTGCCGGTCTCGCAGGTGATCGTCGCGCACCGCAACGCCGAGGGGGAGGTCACCTATGTCTCCACCATCATCCGCGACATCAGCGAGCTGCTCGCCGCGGAGCGCGCGTCCCGCGAAGCTGGCCAGAAGCTCGCCGACGCTCACGATCTGCTCGCCGCCATCATCCGCAACGCCCCGTCGGTGGCGATCCAGGGCTACGATCGAGACGGCGTCATCACGTTCTGGAACCCCGCGTCTGAGCGCCTGTACGGCTTCACCGCCGCCGAGGCCGTCGGCAAGAGGCTCTCGGATCTCATCCTCGGTCCGGAGGAAGCCGCTGACTGGCTCGCTCGAGCTCGGCGCAGCATCGAGAGCGGCACGCCGATGCCTCTCCTGCAGTGGAACACCGAGAATCGACAGGGCGAGGTTCGGACCGTGCTTTCGTCCACGTTTGCAGTCGGCCGGAAGCGCCCGGAGAGCTCTCGGGCCACCGAGCTCGTGTGCATGGACGTCGACATCACGGCCCACGTGCGCGCCGAGCAAGCCCTGCTCGCCTCCGTCGAAGCCCGTCGCACCCTCGAAGAGCAGCTCGTACACGCTCAACGTCTCGAGAGCGTGGGGCGGCTCGCCGGAGGGGTCGCGCACGATTTCAATAACCTCCTGACGGTGATCCTCGGATACGTTTCGCTCTTCGAGCAGCGAAAACCTCTCGACCCGGACCTCGAAGAAACGCTCGAGCACGTCCGTGAGGCGGCCGAGCGCGGGGCGAGCCTGGTCTCGCAGCTGCTCGCGTTCGCCCGGCGCCAGCTGCACGAGCCGCGCGCCGTCGAGCTCGGCGCGCTCGTGAGGCGGCTCGAGCACTTACTGCGCCACGCCCTCGGGGAGGATCTCGACCTCGAAGTCTCGACGGAAGGAGAGCTCATCGTCTCCGCGGACGCGGGCCAGCTCGAGCAGGTGCTGGTCAACCTGGCGGTCAACGCGCGAGATGCCATGCGCCACGGCGGCACGCTCACGATTCGGACCAAGCGCTTCGAGCTCTCGGAGGAGCGCGCTCGCTCGTTCGAGATCGCGCCGGGAAACTACGCCGAGCTCGTCGTCAGCGACACCGGCAGCGGCATGAGCGACGAGATCAAGCAGCGGGCCTTCGAACCGTTCTTCACGACCAAGCCCCTCGGCGTCGGCACCGGCCTCGGGCTCGCCACCTGCTACGGCATCGTGCGCCAGCACGGCGGCGCCATCTGGCTCGACAGCCGCGTCGGGCAAGGCACGGACTCGCACATCTTGTTGCCTTTGACCGAAGCCCAGCCCGAGCGCGAGCGCCGCGTCCGCCAGACGCCCACGCTGGGCCGTGAAGCG
>JAEZYO010000187.1 GCA_023419055.1 Pseudomonadota bacterium
CTCCTGGGCGCCGCGACGCTCGATGGGGCCGCGCGTGAGATGCAGGTCAACTACTTCGGGACGCTCGCGATGTGCCGCGCCTTTGCGCCGCTGCTCGCCCGTAACGGGGGCGGGGCGATCGTGAACGTGCTCTCGATCTTGTCGCGCGTCAGCTTGCCGCCCGCCGGCTCGTACTCCGCGTCCAAAGCCGCGGCCTACTCGTTGACTCAGTCGCTACGCGCGGAGCTCGCGTCACAGGGCACGCTCGTGGTCGGCGTGATGCCGGGCTTCGTCGACACCGACATGGCGAGTCGAATCCCGTTCCCGAAGCTGCCCGTCGAGGCGCTCGCGGCGAGCGTCATCGAGGCGCTGTCTAGCGGTGCGGAAGACGTCTACCCGGGGGAGGCAAGCCAGGTGGCGGAGCTCTTGCGTCAGGATCCCAAGGCGGTGGAGCGGCGCTTCGCCACGCTCCTCGGCGCCAGGCCATGAACGCCAAATCCAAGAAGAAAGAGCAGTCCCACGCCGAGATCCTCGATTCGGCCTCGCGCTTGATCCGGGAGAAGGGCATCGGAAGGACCAGCGTGGCCGAGGTCATGAAGGGCGCGGGCCTCACCGTGGGCGGTTTTTATGCGCATTTCCCCTCGAAGGAGGCGTTGATCGACGAAGCGATCCGGCGCGCGGGCGCCGAGACCCGCGAGCGACTGCGGCGCGGCCTCGCCGAAAAGCCGCCCGAGGCGCGGGCAGAGGCGGCAGTCGATCGCTACCTGTCCGCGAATCACCGCGACGCGACCGGGAAGGGATGCCCGCTCCCGGCGGTGGCCGGCGAGCTGACGACCACTGCGGTCGAGCATCGCGAGGCGCTCGAGGAACAGATCGAGCAAATGGCAGCCGAGCTCGAGGCGTTGCTCCCCCGAGCTTGCGATAGCGAGAGCGCGCGGGGTAAAGCGCTCGGTCTCGTGGCGCTGATGTACGGCGGGTTGAGCTTGTCACGCGCCGTTCGCGGCAGCGAGCTCTCCGACGAGATCCTCGCGTCGTGCCGCGAAGTGGCGCGGCGCGTGCTCGGCTCGGACGACGGGTGATTCTCAGAACAGCAGCGTCGCGGCCAGGCTCATCTCGAGGTGATCGAGCGCCTCTCCCTTCAAGGAATAGGTTCGGTCGCAGTCCTCCTCGCACTGTTCCTCGTCTTTGAGCGGGGACACCGGACGGTAAGCGACTGCAGCGTCCAGCGCGAGGAAGCGACTGAACTCGGGGACCGCGAGCCAGGCGAAAATGCGAGGGTGAAACAGATTGAGCGCCACCAACCCGTCTTTGCCGTACTCCACGTTCTGGTCACGCAGGGCGAACTCCTGGAACGGCTCGAGCACGTCGAAGGCAGAGCCCCCGAAGCCGGCGTACTTGATGACCGCGAAGCGGGCCGAAAGGACGTCGACGGACGCCAGCGTGCGCCGTCCGTCGTCGTAAGTGCGATTCCAGGACTGGCGCAGGGAGACGGAGATCGGAAATCCTGACAGGCTTTGCTCGTTCGGCAGGCCGCGCTTGTTGGCGCGCACGAGCACGTCTTTCGCTGCTTCTCGAAACGCTACGGCCGTGCCCTTCCCGGAATCCGTGCCGCGCTGGCTGTCGAGCAGGAAGCCCGCGAACGTCTTGAAGAAGGTCCGATGCACCTGGTCATTGTCCGCGGCGGCCTCGCTAGAAGGCGTCGGCCAGAGCTGCTCGAGGGCTTCACTCACGAGCTGCCGGTAGTCCCTTCTCTGGGCCGCGTGGAGCACCGGCGAGAGCACCTCCGCCAAATGCGCGTGCTCGTGCTTGGCGCCGAGGGCTCCCGCGAGCTCGGCGACGCTCCCGAGATCGGAGAACAGGCGCTCACGGCCCGCGACGTCCATGCTCATGAAGAAGTCGGAGGCCGTTCGTAAGCGCCCGAGCAGCGCCACGGAGCCTTCGAGCGAGCAGCCCTCGCAGATCAGCGCCGCGACGCGTCGCTCGAACCCCTGAATGGCCTCCGGCGTCGTCGCGGCAAAGGCGAGCCCCTCGTTCATCCGCCGCAACCGGGCGTAAAGAGGGTCGTCGCCGAGGGGCGCGCTGACCTGGGAGGCCACGCGCTCCAGGGTTTGCTGGTCGACCTTGAGCTCGAGATCGCCCATCTTCAGGGTGACGCCGACGCCCGGGAGAAACTTGGGTTTGAGCGTGCTGCACTCGACGCCGTGGCTCTCGAAGTAGCCCTTCATCTTCTTCTGAAGCTCGGCCTCGGCGTTGTTGGCCTGCGCGAGCTTCTTCTGTGCGGAGTCCCCCTCGAGCTTGGCGGCCTCGAGCTTCTTTTTCGCGTCCGTGAGCTCGGCGTTCGTCGTTCGGACGACCTTCTCCAGCTGTTCCGCCGTCGCAGCTTGCCCTTCTCGTAGTGCTTGAGCGTGCTCGGCCGTGCGCGTCTTCAGCAAGCTCGTGAGGCTGGTGACGCCCATCTCCGCGGACAGCACGGCGAGCTGACCTTTTCTCACCGCGCGTTGCGCGCTTTCGGTCGCTTCTCGCAGCTCGGCCGCCTTCGTCTTCGAGTCGCCTTCACCGGCGCAGATGTGATTGATCTGAGCGTCCACCAGGGCCGTCACGTTCAGCACCTGTGGTCCTGTCAGGGCCTTGACCGTCCAGGATTGTTCGGTCTTGTCCGCCGCGTCGACCATGACTCGAACGACGGTGAGCTCTTGCCACTTTTTGACCCACTCGGCCTTCTTGAAACAGCTGAGGATCGAGGTTCGTTCGAAGATCGTGCTCTTGGTCGGCTCCTTCGCGCAATCGATCGCCTGCTGCAATTGAAGCTTCGGGATGCCGTACTCCGAAGCGAGCTGGTCGATTTGCTGACGCGCCCGATCCGGATCGGCGATCCAGGCGCGCAGCCGCTCGCGGAAGGCCACGAACTGCGCCGGAGTAGGATTTTTCAGGTGCGCGACGAGGAGCAAGTCGCCGAGCAGCTGGACCGAGGCGCTGCGAGCGCTCTCGTCCTTGCGTTCGAGAGTGGCGTGGAGCGTCTGCGCGAAGTCGCAGGCGACGGAGACGGCCGTGGGCGGACAATGGCTCTCGAAGAGCGTCTTTTCTTTTTCGAAGCCGCACTCTTTCTCCTTCGCGCTGCCGCGAACGCACTCCCAGAACCGCTTTCCCGTCGCGTCGCCGTGCTGCGCGGTGAAGTAGGCGTAGTCGACGAGCAGCTCGATGAGATCCGCCTCGACCGTGGCGTCGAGCGCTCCCCAGTACTGACTGCGCAGGCGCGCCGCGGTGACCTTGAAGTAGCGCCCGCTCATCCCGTTATCGATGACGGTCGCGACCGATTTTCCCACCTCCGCGCGAATCAACTCCTCGATGAGCTCGCTGACCTCCCGGTAGACGTCCGCGGCCGGCAAGAGCTGCGCTCGCGCCGAGCGAGGCGACCACAGAGCGAAGATCGTGGCCGTTATCACGGCCAGTAGCCACCGGTTCTTGCGCGTTCCCATCACTCGGTCCTCCCGCTTGGTACGACGGCGCGCTGGCGCGCCGAAGGCTATCCCACCAGGCTACATCGAGCTTTGCGGGACGGACAAGTGC